>NZ_DATBMI010000035.1:0-1787 GCF_036554925.1 Pedococcus sp. | reverse complement strand
GCTGCTGGCGCTGGCGAAGTACGACGAGCGCTACGTCATCCCCACGGCGCACGCCGAGCAGGCCCACGCCCTGGAGGAGCTGGCCACCGAGTGCTCGCTCGACTACGAGGGCGGCCCCGGCATGATGGGCGAGTCCGGCCCGTTCGGTGAGGGCTCCGGCGAGCTCACCCCGGTGGCGGTCGAGAACTTCCAGATGCTCAAGCAGCGGCAGACGGCCGACACCCTGAGTGGGGCCGACCGCGGGACGCTGCGCGGCCGGGTCAACCTCCTCAACTGGGACGGCAAGGGGTCGCCGAGGGGCCTCTTCCCCAAGCGTGGCAAGGGCGACGAGAAGTGATGCTGCGTCGGCCGCGTGACCGGCACCCCGCGCCGCGGCTCGGCGACCGCGACCTGGCAACGGCCTGGCAGGTCGTGTCGCTGCTGCTGGACTACCCCGACGAGGCGCTGCTCGGGCGCCTGGCCGTGGTCCGGGAGGCTGCAGGGACGCTTCCCGCGTCGGTGCGCGAGCCGGTATGCCGCTTCGTCGCCTTCGTGGAGTCCACTCCCCTGTCGGCGCTGCAGCGCGACTACGTCGAGACCTTCGACGTCACGCGGCGCTGCTGCCTCTACCTGACCTACTTCGCACACGGGGACACGCGCAAGCGCGGCCTGGCCCTCGTGCAGTTCAAGCAGGCCTACCGGAAGGCCGGCGTCGAGCTCGACGCCGCCGAGCTGCCCGACCACCTCTGCGTGGTGCTCGAGTTCGGTGCCGCCCACGGCCCCGAGACGGCGTGGACGCTGCTGAACGACCACCGCGCGGGCATCGAGATGCTGCGCATCGCCTTGGCCGACAAGGGGTCCCCGTGGCACGACGTCGTGCTCGCCCTCGTCGCCACCCTGCCGGAGCTCAAGGGCGAGGACGAGGAGAAGATGCTCGCCCTCATCGCCCAGGGTCCCCCGTCGGAGGAGGTCGGCCTGGACCTCCAGCCCTACGCGATGGACCCGCGGCTCAACCCCCGCCCCAGCGACGACCTCGACCACGGACCCGTCGACCTCGGCCACACGATCCCGGTAGGAGCCCCCTGATGGACACCTTCCTGTTCCTGGTCTTCCCGTACCTGTGCCTGGCCGTCTTCGTCGTCGGGCACTACTGGCGTTACAAGTACGACAAGTTCGGCTGGACCACGCGCTCGTCGCAGCTGTACGAGAACCGGCTGCTGCGGTGGGGCAGCCCGCTGTTCCACTTCGGGCTGCTCGGGGTGATTGCCGGCCACGTCGTCGGCCTCGTCGTGCCGAAGTCGTGGACCGAGGCGCTCGGCATCAGCGAGGACGCCTACCACCTCGTCGCCGTGGTCGGTGGCCTCATCGCCGGCGCTGCGACGCTGGCCGGTCTCGTCATCCTGGTCTACCGCCGGCGCACGGTCGGCCCGGTCTTCTCGGCGACCACGAGGATGGACAAGCTCATGTACGTCTTCCTCGGCGCGGTCATCGTGCTGGGCATCTGGAACACGTTGGCGGCCAGCACCTTCGGGCACTACGACTACCGCGAGGACGTCTCGCCGTGGTTCCGCAGCATCTTCCTGCTGCAGCCGAAGCCGGAGCTGATGGCCGACGCCGCCCTCGGCTTCCAGCTGCACGCGCTCATCGCTTTCGGGCTGTTCGCCCTGTGGCCGTTCACCCGGCTCGTCCACGTCTTCAGCGCACCGCTCGGCTACGTCACCCGCCCCTACATCGTCTACCGGAGCCGTGACGAGGACCGGGAGGGCACCCGGGCGCCGAAGCGGGGGTGGGAGAAGGTCAGCCGCTGA
>NZ_DATBMI010000016.1:0-5313 GCF_036554925.1 Pedococcus sp. | reverse complement strand
TACCTGCGCGCCGCCGAGGAGGACGTCGAGATCATGGACGGCAGCGACCCGTCGCGCCGCGCGGAGCTGATCGCGACGAAGCTCCAGGAGTGGCAGGCGATCGCCAACAGCTGAGCGCTACTTCTTGGAGATCAGCGACTTCAGGAAGAACGACAGGTTCCGCGGCCGCTCGGCGAGCCGGCGCATCAGGTAGCCGTACCACTCCTCGCCGTAGGGGATGTAGACGCGCATCTGGTTGCCGCGGTCGGCGATCCGCTTCTGCTCCTCGGGCCGGATGCCGTAGAGCATCTGGTACTCGTACGTCTGCGGGTCGCGACGGTGGTGCGCCGCGAGGGCGCCGGCGATCTCGACCAGCCGCGGGTCGTGGCTCGCGACCATCGGGTAGCCGTCGCCGGCCATCAGGATCTTGAGGCAGCGGACGTAGGCGGTGTCGACGTCCTCGGAGGACTGGTACGCCACGGACTCCGGCTCCTTGTAGGCACCCTTGCAGAGCCGGACCCGGCTGCCCTCGTGGGCCAGGTCGCGGCAGTCGGCCTCGCTGCGCCGCAGGTACGACTGGATGACCGCGCCGACCCACGGGAAGTCCTGGCGCAGCTCGCGCAGGGCCTCGAGCGTGGCGTCGGTCGTGGTGTGGTCCTCCATGTCGAGGGTGACCGTGGTGCCGGCGTCGTCGGCCGCCTGGCAGATCTCCCGAGCGTGCTCGAGGGCGATCTTCGTGCCGTCACCGGGGAGCATCTGGCCGAGCGCGCTCAGCTTCAGGCTGACCTCTCCCATGCCCAGCTGGCTGAGGTCGGCGCGCTTGAGCTCGGCCAGCAGCTCGAGGTAGGCGTCACGGGTGTGGATGGCCTGGGTGAGGTCGAGCGTGTCCTCGCCGAGGTAGTCGATCGTGGCCAGCCGGTTGGTCATCCGCAGCTCTGCGGTGGCGCGCACCGCGTCGGCGGTCGCCTCGCCCGGGACGAACCGCCGCACCACGCCGCGGCTGACCGGTGCACGCTCGATGGTCGTGCGGACCGTGCCGCTCTTGGAGAGCTGCAGGAGGGAGTTGCGCAGCAGGTCACTGGCGTTCACAGGGGTCCTTCCGACGTCGGCCGCGCGCGTCACGGCCGCCGACAAGGCTAGCCGCTGGCCGCTAGGGGGTGCGCCGCCGGAGGGTCAGGGAGCCCAGCAGGAGCGATGCGGCGATCCAGGTGGCGATGACCGCCAGGTCCGGCAGAACCTCGG
Source organism: Pedococcus sp. (assembly GCF_036554925.1). NCBI lineage: Bacteria > Bacillati > Actinomycetota > Actinomycetes > Micrococcales > Intrasporangiaceae > Pedococcus > Pedococcus sp. Next base: position 4,092 of record NZ_DATBMI010000016.1, on the reverse strand, counting down.
CGAGCGGCTCGGGCTGGGCCGCGACCGCGTTCATGGCGTCCACGGCATACGACAGGGGCAGGACGTCGGAGATGGGCTGGAGCACCGTGGGCAGCTGGTCGCGGACGACGAGCAGCCCGCACAGCAGGAACTGAGGCAGCACGAACGCCGGCATGAACTGCACGGCCTGGAACTCGGTACGGGCGAACCCGCTCGCGAGGAGCCCCAGCGCCGTGCCCAGGACCGCGTCGGACACCGCGACCGCCACGAGCACCCAGGCCGGCCCCGCGACGTCCAGGCCGCAGACGTAGATCGCGAACGCGGAGGCGACGACCGCCTGGAGGACCGCCATGGCGCCGAACGCGAGCGCGTAGCCGAACATCAGGTCGCCCTTGCCCATGGGCGTGGTCAGCAGCCGCTCGAGCGTCCCGGACGTGCGCTCGCGCAGCGTGGCCACGCTGGTCACGATGAACATCACGACGAAGGGGAAGATCCCGAGCAGGGCCGGCCCGATCCGGTCGAAGACCGGTGTGCCGTCGTAGATCCAGGCCAGCAGGCCGAGCAGCACGACCGGCACGACGAGCATCAGCCCGATCGTGCGGTGGTCGACGCGCAGCTGCCGGAGCACCCGCCCGGTCACGACGAGCGTCCGGTGCGGCCTCACCGGGCGGCCTCCTCGGCACCGTCGATCAGGGTGAGGAACGCATGCTCCGCGTCGACGGCCCTGGTGCGCTCGAGCAGGACGGGCAGGGGCTCGTCGGCGAGCAGCCGGCCCTCGCGCAGCAGCAGCAGGCGATCGCACCGGGTGGCCTCGTCCATGACGTGGCTGGAGACGAGCAGGGACGTGCCGGCCTCGGCGAGCCGGTGGAACAGCTGCCACAGGTCCCGTCGGAGCACGGGGTCGAGCCCGACGGTGGGCTCGTCGAGGACGAGCAGCTCCGGCTCGTCGACGAGAGCACAGGCGAGGGAGACGCGGGAGCGCTGCCCCCCGGAGAGCCGGCCCGCGAGGACCCGCGCATGGCTGACGAGGTCGACGGCCTCGATCGCCCGTTCGGCGGACTCCTGCCCCACCCCGAGCATGCGGGCGAAGAAGCGCACGTTGTCCCGCACGCTGAGGTCGTCGTAGATGCTCGGCGCCTGCGTCACGTAGCCGACGCGCGTCCGCAGCTCCGGGGACCCCGCCGGTCGGCCCAGCACGGTGACGGTCCCGGACTCGACGACCTGCACCCCGACGACGGCGCGCATGAGCGTCGACTTCCCGCTGCCGCTGGGCCCGAGCAGGCCCACGACCTGCCCCGCCGGGACGCTCACGGAGAGACCGGGAAGCACCTCGCGCCCGCCGCGCACGACCCGCAGCGCGTCGATCTCGATGGCGTGGCTCAGCACACGACGAAATCTACGCCGGTGGACGCCCTCCCGGGCTCACCTCGGCTCCAGGGAGGGAGCAGCCGCGAGGTGCAGCCGCGCGAACGCCAACGCCTCCGTCAGGTCGAGCTCGCGCTGCTCGGCGGTGAGCTTGCGGGTGCCGACCTCGACGACGACAGAGCCCGAGTAGTGCTTCGCCGCAAGGGTCTCGAGGAAGTCAGCGCAGGGCTGGGTGCCGCGACCGGGTACGAGGTGCTCGTCCCTGGCCGAGCCGGTGCCGTCCGCGAGGTGCACGTGCGCCAGCCGGGACCCGAGCTCGGCCGCCATCTGGAGCGCGTCGGAGCCGGCCGTCGCCGTGTGCGACAGGTCGAGGGTGACGTTGTCGTACGGCAGCGGGACGGGGTCCCAGCCCGGCAGGTAGGCCTGGTACTCCCGGTTGCGGGCACGCCACGGGAACATGTTCTCGACGGCCAGGCGGATGCCTGTCTCGTGCTCACGCAGCGCGACCCCGTCGAGGAACTCGCGCGCGTACTCCTTCTGCCACCGGAACGGTGGGTGCAGCACCACGGTCCCCGCCCCCACCTCCTGCGCCAGCTCGATGGACTTGTCGACCTTGGTCCACGGGTCGGTGCTCCACACCCGCTGGGTCAGCAGGAGGGTCGGTGCGTGCACCGACAGCACCGGTATGCCGTGCAGCTCGGAGAGCGCCGCCAGGGCGCCCGGCTCCTGGGAGACCGGGTCGGTCCAGACCATGACCTCGACTCCGTCGTACCCGAGGCGACGCGCGGTGGCGAACGCCGCCGCGCACCCGTCGGGGTACACCGAGGCCGTCGACAGCGCGACCCTCGCGCCGGGGTCGAGGACGGCACCGGACATGGGCCGAGCCTATCGAGGCGGCCTGCGCCCGGACCCACGCCGTCGGCTCACGCCATGCTGTCGAGCCGCTGGAGGATGACTCCCTCGCGCAGCGCCCAGGGGCAGATGTCGAGCCGGTCGACGCCGAGGAGGTCCATGGCGGCCTCCGCCACGAGCGCCCCGGCGAGCACCTGGGCGGCGCGCGACGCGGAGACCCCCGGCAGGGCCGTGCGCTCCGCGACCGAGGTGCGGGACAGCGTCGACACCACCTCGGTGAGGTCGGTCCGCTTCAGGGAGCGGGCGGCATACTGCCCCTCGCTGCTCGGCGCGGCGCCGGCGATGCGTGCCAGCGAGCGCATCGTCTTCGAGGTCCCGACGGCACGGTCCACGCGCCCCGTCTTCGCCAGCGGCCGCAGGGCGCCGCCGATGCGGGCACGGATCTCGCGGCGGGCGGCCCGGATCGTGTCGGCGGCCGGCGGGTCGCCGGGGAGCAGGTCGCGGGTCAGCCGGCCGGCGCCCAGCGGCAGGCTGATCGCGGCGTCGGGGTCCTCGTCCATGCCGGCCGCCAGCTCGAGCGAGCCGCCACCGATGTCGATGACGAGCAGGGTCCCGCTGGACCACCCGAACCACCGGCGGGCCGCGAGGAAGGTCAACCGTGCCTCGTCCTCGCCGCTGAGGACCTGGAGGTCGACCCCCGTCTCGGCGTGGACCCGGGCCAGCACCTCGTCACCGTTGGGCGCCTCCCGGATGGCGCTCGTGGCGAAGGCGAGGAGCTCCTCGACGCCCTGGTCCTCGGCGACCTCGAGGCACTGGTCGATGAACCGGGTGAGGTCCCGCGCGCCCGCGTCGTCGATGCGGCCGTCGTCGGCCACGTGCTCCGAGAGGCGCAGCTCGATCTTGTGAGAGGTCGCGGGCAGCGGCTGCGCACCGCGGTGGGCGTCGACGACGAGAAGGTGCACGGTGTTGGAACCGACGTCGACCACCCCGAGGCGCATGACCTCACGCTAGCGGGCGGTCCAGCCACCGGCACGGCTCCTGACCGTGCGGCATCCGCCGTCTAGGGTGGATCCGTGGCTGAGACCCCGCTCGAGATCCCCCGCCTCTGGGTGGAGTTCGCCGACCCCGACGACAGCGAGCAGCGGTTCCGCTGCGACCTGACCTGGCTGACGTCGAGCTGGACGTGCATCTTCGGCAACGGCTGCCCCGGCATCTACGAGGACCGCCCCGACGACGGCTGCTGCACCCTGGGCGCCCACTTCACGGACAAGGACGACATCAAGCGGGTCAAGGCTGCCGTCAAGGAGCTCGGCGAGGACGAGTGGCAGCTCCACCCCGGCTCGACCGCCCAGTCCGCGTGGACCGAGACCGAGGACGACGCCCTCAAGACCAGGGTCGTGGACGGTGCGTGCATCTTCCTCAACCGCCCGGGGTTCCCGGCCGGGCCGGGCTGTGCCCTGCACCAGCACGCCGTGCTCGCCGGCAAGGAGCCCCACACGGTCAAGCCCGACGTGTGCTGGCAGCTGCCGATCCGCCGCACCTACCGGCGGGTCGAGCTGCCCGACGGGACCTCCTGGCTCGAGACGACGATCACCGAGTACGACCGGCGCGGCTGGGGCCCCGGCGGCCATGACCTCGACTGGTACTGCTCGGGCAACCCCGACGCGCACGTGGGCCGGGAACCGGTCTACCGCAGCAACCGCGCGGAGCTCGTCGAGCTGATGGGCGAGGCCGCGTATGCCGAGCTGGTCGTCCGCTGCGAGGCCCACCTCGCGAGCGTGCGGGCGGTGCGGTCCACCGGCTCGCACAAGCTCCTCCCCCTGATGGTCCACCCCGCGACCCTCGCCGCGGACGCGCCCGGGTCAGCGGTCAGGAAGCGGGCGTGACCGAGGGCGC
>NZ_DATBMI010000002.1:0-6370 GCF_036554925.1 Pedococcus sp. | reverse complement strand
GCCGCCGGTGTGCCGCTCCAGTCCGGCTCCCAGCCCAGGGCGAGGCCGAGGGCGCCCACCACGGCGAACTGCAGGGCGACGACGGTGAGGACGGCGACGGACTTCGCGGCCAGCAGGCCTCGCCGTCCGAGCGGGGTGCTGCCCAGGAGGCGCAGCACGCCGTAGCGGCGGTCGAAGCCCGTGGCGATGGCCTGGCCGGTGAAGGCGGAGGACAGGACGCAGAGCGCGAGGACGCCCGGCACCGCGACGTCGATGCGGCGCCCCGGACCGAGCGGGGGGACCGACGTGTACGCGAGACCGAGCAGGAGCATGGCCGGCAGCACGATCGAGACGAGCAGCTGCTCGCCGTTGCGGAGTACCGCGAGGGTCTCGAAGCGCGCCTGGGCCGCCACGCGCTGCCGCGCGGGTGCCGACCGCCGCGTCGCCGTCACGGGCGTCGTCGGCGTCACGAGGCAGCCCTGCGGGTGAGGTCGAAGTAGACCTCCTCGAGGGAGCGGCCCGTGGTCAGCTCCGACAGCGTCCCGTGGGCGACCACGCGCCCGGCCGCGACGATGACGATCTCGTCGGCGATGCGCTCGGCCTCCTCGAACGAGTGCGTGGTGAGGACCACGGCCGCCCCGTCCGCTGCGACGCTCCGCACGAGGTCCCACACGTCGAGGCGGGCGTGGGGGTCCAGGCCGGCGCTGGGCTCGTCGAGGAACACGACGTCCGGGGCGCCGACGAGCGCGGCGGCCAGCGCCACCCGCTGGCGCTGGCCGCCGGACAGGCGGCGCACCGGCGTCTGCGCGAAGCGGTCGATCCCGAGGAGTTCGGCGAGCTGGCGGACAGGCCTCGGAGCGGAATAGAGGCGGGCGAGGTGCTCCAGCAGGGCCAGCGGGCGGGCTGCGTTGGGAAGGCCGCCGTCCTGCAGCATGACGCCGACGCGGGCGCGGTGCTCGGAAGGGGACTGCCAGGGGTCGGCGCCGAGCACGCGCAGCGTTCCCGAGTCCGGCTGTCGCAGCCCCTCGCAGCACTCGACCATCGTCGTCTTGCCCGCGCCGTTGGGGCCGAGGACCGCCGTGACCCGGCCGGCCTCCGCCTGCCAGGTCACGCCATCGAGGGCGACCACGCTGCCGAACTGCTTGCGCAGGTCGCGGACGTCGACGGCGGGTGGCACCCCGGAAGTCTAGGTGCGTGGCCCCAGCCGCCCGTGCGCGGGCCCCAGCCGCCCCCTGCAGCGGCCTGAGCCGCCCCGTGCGAAGGCCCCGGTCGCCCTGCGGGGGCCTCAGGTCACGCGGTCGGGGAGCACGGCGTTCAAGGGTGGGCACAGTCCCCATGCGCGAAGGCACCTCAGACGCGCACGGTGGCGGCATTCGCACGAAGGAGCAAGCCATGACGACCCTCACCGCCCACCCCTACGTCGTCGCCGCGGAGCTGAGCTGGCGGCGGGAGAACCTCGCCGGCGCAGGCCTGCGGCCGGAGCGTCGCCACCGGCGGCTGTCCTGGCCGACGTGGCGGCCGAGCCGGCCGCGCCGGAGCACAGCGACGCTGCGCCCCGCCTAGACACGGGCGGGCCCCTGCAGGGCGCCTGAGGCGTCCCACGCCGCGGGGGGCCACAGAGATAAGGCACCTGCCCCATGTGCGCCGCCGCCTTAGAAGCGCACCGTGGGGCCATCGGAACAGAAGACAGCAACGAACCAGGAGAAGGACCGCCATGACCGTCCACGACCCCCTCTTCATCAACGCCGAGCTCGCGTACCGGCTCGAGAGCCTGTCGGGGGCCAACAGGGCCACCGCAGAGCGCCACCACGCACGGCGCTGGATGCCGCAGCTGGGCGTGCGGCTCCACCACCGTCACGCCCGGCACGTGCGTCCGGCCTGACCGGATGACGGCGACACTCGCGCCCAACGGCCGCCAGCAGTCACCGGTGTCAGGGGTCTCCGCCATAATCGGCGGCGTGCCCCTCGATGCCACTGCTGGCGGCCTGTTCGTGGGCCGCGACCTCGACGTCGCCCGCCTGGCCCGGCTCGTCGGCCTCGACACGCCGGAGCGAGACCACGGCATGGTGGTCGTGTCCGGTGATGCCGGCATCGGGAAGACCCGCCTGCTCGCCGAGGTCTCCGGCCGTGCCCGGGAGGCCGGCCACGAGGTGCTCGTGGGCCACTGCCTCGGCGAGGCGGGGAGCTCCCTGCCCTACCTGCCGTTCACCGAGATGCTGGGTCGGCTCGAGGCCACCCGGCCCGACCAGGTCGACCAGGTGGTGGCCGCCCACCCGCCCCTCGCCCGCCTGTTCCCCGGCCGCAGGAGCTCCAGCGCCGCCGAGCCTGGCTCGCTCGACCGCGCCGACATCGTGGAGGCCGTGCACGCCGCGCTCGAGGACCTCGGGCGCGAGGCGCCGGTCCTGGTCGTGGTCGAGGACGTCCACTGGGCCGACCAGTCCTCCCGCGACCTGCTGACCCTGCTCTTCACCCGGGGTTTCAGTGCCCCGGTCTCCCTGGTCGCCTCCTACCGCAGCGACGACCTCCACCGCCGTCACCCGCTGCGCGCGACCCTGGCCCACTGGTCCCGGCTGGCATCCGTCCACCGCCTCGACCTGGCGCCGCTCGCCGACCACCACGTCCGCGAGCTGGTGCAGGGGCTGCGTCCCGGCCAGCTCGGCGAGGCCGAGGTGCAGGCCGTCGTCGACCGCGCCGAGGGCAACGCGTTCTTCGCCGAGGAGCTCACCGCCGCGAGCGCCCTGGGCCGGCCCGGCTCCGCCGAGGACCTCTCGCGCCTGCTGCTCGTGCGCTTCGAGCAGCTGGAGCCGTCGGGGCAGCAGGTCACCCGGCTGGCGGCCGCAGCGGGGCGCCAGGTGTCACACCGGCTGCTCGCCTGCGTCGCCGGCCTCCCCGAGGCTGAGCTGGACGCCGCCATCCGCGACGCCGTCGAGCACCACGTGCTCGTCGCCACGGACGCGGGTGGCTACGCCTTCCGCCACGCCCTCCTCGCCGAGACGGTCTACGACGACCTCCTGCCGGGGGAGCGGGTGCGGGCCCATGAGCGGTATGCCGCCGCGCTGGCCGCCGACCTCACGCTCGGGACGTGGGCCGACCTCGCCCGCCACGCGCTCGCGGCGGGCGACCGCGCGCAGGCGCTCGATGCCAGCGTGCGTGCCGGTGACGCGGCCATGGCCGTCGGCGGGCCCGAGGAGGCCTGGCGCCACTTCAAGCAGGCGCTGGCCCTCCTCCCGGACGACCACCCCGATGCCGACGCCGTGACCCTGCACGCCGCCGCTGCCGCCACGGCCACCGGGCGCTCCTACAAGGCGCTCGACCTCCTCCAGGACCGGCTGGCCCGCCGCCCCCGGTCGGCCGACCACGCAGCCCGGGCCGAGCTGCTGGGCGCGGTGGCGACCGCGGCGCGGCTCACGGAGAACCCCCTCGACACCCTCGCCGTGACCAAGGAGGCCCTCGCTCTCGTCGGCCCCGACGAGCAGAGCGCGCTGCGGGCTCGCCTCCTCGGTGCCCACACCCAGGCGCTCGCCGACCGGGGACGCGACGACGAGGCCACCCGCGCCGGTGACGAGGCGATCGCCCTGGCCGAGCAGCACGGCCTGCGAGACGTGGCCGACGAGGTCCGGGTGGTGGTGGCGAAGGTCCGCGAGCGCACCGGCAACCCACAGGAGTCCCAGCAGGCACTGGAGCGGATCCTCGCCGACCCCGCGGTTCGCGGAACCCCTGCGGAGAGCCGGGCCCTGCACCACCTCGGGTCCCTGCACCACCGGGCGGGGCGACTCGCCCAGGCGGTCGAGGTCTACCGGCTGGGCGCCACCCGCGCGCGGGCGGCAGGACGCGAGTGGGCGCCCTACGCCCTCGAGTGCCGGCTGCTGGGCGGGATCGCGGCGTACGAGCTCGGCGACTGGCCGCAGGCCGAGCAGATCCTCGCCCGTGACGGTGGCGAGGCGCCCCTGATGGCCCGAGCCCTGCTGGACGCCGCGCTCCTCTACGTCGCCGCCGGCCGCGGCGACACCGCGGCGCTGGAGGTGCTGCCCCACCTGCGGCGGTGGTGGGAGACCGAGGGCCTGGTCGCCCTGCTGAGCGCCAGCGCGGCGGTCGACCTGCGCGGTGACGCCGGGGACGTCGAGGGAGCCATCGAGATCCACGACGAGGTGGTCGACCTCCTCACACGGCTGTGGCGGCCCGGCTTCCAGGCCCGGCTGCGGCTCAGCTCGCTGCTGATCGGCCAGCTGGCCACCCACGCCGCGCATGCGACGACGGCCGAGCGCCGCCGGCTGCTCGAGCGCGGTGAGGGCTTGGCCGTGGTCGCCGCCGACGTGTGGGAGCGGTCGGCTGCCGAGGGCACCGGCGGGGCGGAGGCGTTCGCCTGGGAGGCCCGCGCCCGTGCCGACCTCCTCCGGCTCCGGTGGCTGGCCGGCTCGCCCGGCCCGGACCTCCCCGCGATGGAGTCCGCCTGGCGTGAGGCCGTCGAGCGGTTCGACGCGTACGGTCACGCCTTCGAGGCGGCTCGGTCGCGTGCCCGGCTCGCCGCGGTGCTGCGTGCGGCGGGGTCGCCACAGGCGGCTGAGGTCCTCCGGCTCGCCACCGAGCAGGCGCGCGTGCTGGGTGCCGCCCCACTGCTGGCCGAGCTGCGGCCGCTGCTGGGCGGCCGCGACCTCGGGCCCACCGCGAACGGCATCGGCGAGCACCTCACGCCGCGGGAGCGGGAGATCCTGTCCCTCGTGGCGCTGGGGCGCAGCAACAAGCAGATCGGCACACAGCTCTTCATCAGCGCGAAGACCGCCAGCGTGCACGTCTCCAACATCATGGCCAAGCTCGGCGCCCAGGGCCGGGGGGAGGCCGTGGCCCTCGCGCGCGAGCGCGGCCTCCTCGACGACCAGAGCGGCGGTCCGGGCACTCCGCTGAGGGGTTCTGGAGGTTAGGCAGACCTTCCTTTCCCACCGGTGCGGCAATTACGTAACATCGGTGTTGTGTTTATCGCTGGAGAGCACCGCCAGGACGCTGCGGCCCCGCCGCACGCCCTGGAGTCGCGCACGCGCGACCGGGTCCTCCAGGCGATCAGCGAGCGCGGCCCGATCACCGCGGCCGCCCTCGCCGAGGAGCTCGGGCTGACGGCAGCCGCCGTCCGCCGCCACCTCGAGAACCTCGTCGAGCTCGACCTGGTGAGCGGGCGCGAGGCCGCCACCGGCCACCGGGGCCGCGGCCGTCCGGCCCGGGCCTACGTCCTCAGCGAGGCCGGCCACCAGGCGCTGGAGTCCGACTACGACCACCTCGCCACCGAGGCCCTGCGCTTCCTCGCCGCCGAGGCGGGGGAGGACGCCGTCACCCGGTTCGTCCAGCAGCGCATCGGGGAGCTCGAGGAGCGGTATGCCGCCGAGCTCGCCGCCGCGGGCGAGGACCGGGAGGCGCGGACCACCGCGCTGGTGCGCGCGCTGACGCGTGACGGCTTCGCCGCCTCCGCCCGCCCCGTGGGGCAGGCCGGCACCGCGAGCCCGCTGACCGGCATCCAGCTGTGCCAGGGGCACTGCCCCGTGCAGCACGCGGCGCGGGAGTTCCCCCAGTTCTGTGACGCCGAGACGGACGCCTTCTCGCGACTGCTCGGCGTCCACGTCCAGCGCCTCGCGACGCTGGCGCACGGCGACCACGTCTGCACCACCTTCATCCCCACCCCGTTGACGGCACCCAGCGCGTCCGCGGCCGTCCCGTCCAACCCCTCCGCTGAAACCACGAAAGGGTCCACGCGATGAGCACCCACATCGAAGAGCTGAACCCAGGCCTGAAGGACCTCGGTCGCTACGAGTACGGCTGGGCTGACAGCGACACCGCTGGCGCCTCGGCCCGGCGTGGCCTGAGCGAGGAGGTCGTCCGCGACATCTCCGCGCGCAAGGGCGAGCCCGAGTGGATGCTCAAGCTGCGGCTGAAGTCGCTGCGCCTCTTCGACAAGAAGCCCATGCCGACCTGGGGCTCGGACCTGTCCGGCATCGACTTCCAGAACATCAAGTACTTCGTGAAGTCCACGGAGAAGCAGGCGACCACCTGGGACGAGCTGCCCGAGGACATCAAGAACACCTACGACAAGCTCGGCATCCCGGAGGCGGAGAAGCAGCGCCTCATCGCCGGCGTCGCCGCCCAGTACGAGTCGGAGGTCGTCTACCACCAGATCCGCGAGGACCTCGAGGAGAAGGGCGTCATCTTCGTCGACACCGACACGGGCCTGCGCGAGCACGAGGACCTCTTCCGCGAGTACTTCACGTCGGTGATCCCGGCCGGCGACAACAAGTTCGCCTCGCTGAACACCGCGGTCTGGTCGGGCGGCTCGTTCATCTACGTCCCGCCGGGCGTCCACGTCGACATCCCGCTGCAGGCCTACTTCCGGATCAACACCGAGAACATG
>NZ_DATBMI010000231.1:0-22104 GCF_036554925.1 Pedococcus sp. | reverse complement strand
GGCGGCCTCGGACGGGGCCGCGTCGATGTGCAGGGCCTGCTCGGAGCGGATGCCACCGGGGCCTGCCACGTCGGCGAGGGAGTCCAGGCTCTCCTGCCCGATGGCCTTGAGCATGTCGGCGACGTCGCCCTCTGAGGGACCGATGTGCCGGGTGACGAACTCTGGATACTGGGACATGAGGCTCCTGACACGATGCGGGACGGGTGCCTCCCCATCTGTCACGCCGCCGACGTCTGCCGTCGTCGCTCCAGAGGTGCCTGATCCGCGTGGTCCTGGCGCCTGAGAGGTTCCGGGGAGTTTGCCCCTTCGGCGCCCCGCCGTGACGTGCACGCGGGGACTCTCCCACGCGGGGTGTTCAGCGCTTTCAAATCTACAGCACGAGCCCGCCTCGACGGTCGGAGGCGGGCTCGGTGTGGAATGTCGGTGGCGCTCAGGCCAGACGGGCCTGCCGCCGGGCGGTCAGCTCGTCGCCCGGGTGGGCCGCGGGGGCCTCGTCCTCGGTGCGCTCGCTGGGCAGCTCGGCGAGCTCGCCCTCGACCTCGCGCCAGACGCGGCCGACGGCGATGCCGAAGACTCCCTGGCCACCCTGCACGAGGTCGATGACCTCGTCGGCCGAGGTGCACTCGTAGACGGACGCCCCGTCGCTCATGAGCGTGATCTGGGCGAGGTCCTCGACTCCCCGCTCACGCAGCGCCTGGATGGCCACGCGGATCTGCTGGAGCGAGACGCCGGTGTCGAGCAGTCGCTTGACGACCTTGAGCACGAGAATGTCGCGGAAGCCGTAGAGGCGCTGGGTGCCCGAGCCGGTCGCACCGCGCACCGAGGGCTCGACCAGGCCGGTGCGGGCCCAGTAGTCCAGCTGTCGGTAGGTGATGCCGGCCGCCTTGCAGGCCGTCGGCCCGCGGTAGCCGATGTCCTCGCTCAGCTCCGGGAGGTCGTCCGTGAACAACAGGCCCTGCGCTGCGACCGGCACCGTCGTCTGGCCGGACTGGGCTTCACCGGTGGGGTTCACGGCGCACACCTCCTGTGTAACTACACTGCTTGTATTCGGGGACTATTGACGGTACGGGCGGCATCGCCGCACGTCAACGACCCCTCGATGGTTCGGGTATCGGCGTGTCGCCCCTGGACGGCATACCCTCGATGTTCACTTGAGCGTGAGGCTCGGCTGCCTCGCCAGCCTCGCGATCAGGCCTCGGCCTCGCCCGGCTTCTCCTCGGGCTTCTCGAAGTCCTCCGCGGAGACGTGGTCCAGGAACTCGCGGAAGCGCTCGACCTCGTCGTCGTCCTCCTCGGGCGCCATGGTCACGCCGGCCTCCTCCAGGAGGCTCTCGCCGGCGGTGATCTCGGTGCCGGTCCTCAGGGCCAGGGCGATGGCGTCCGACGACCGCGAGGAGATCTCCACCGCGCCGTCGAACACCAGGGCCGCGTGGAAGACGCCGTCCTTGAGCGCGGCGATCCGCACCTCGGTCAGCCGGTGCCCGAGCCCTTCGATGACGTTCTTCAGCAGGTCGTGGGTCAGCGGCCGTGGCGGCTCGATGCCCTGCTGGGCGTAGGCGATCGCCGTCGCCTCCGCCGCGCCGATCCAGATCGGCAGGTAGCGGTCCCCACCACGCTCGCGCAGCAGCACGATCGGGTGGTTGGTGGGCATCTCGACCCGCACCCCGAGAACGTCCAGAACCTTCACTCCCCCACCGTACCCCGCGGTCATCGACGCGTCTCGGCTCTGGAGAGGCCCGACGCCGGTGTGGCTCAGGGGTGTTCGAGACCCGACTTCACCAGGGCCGTGTGCAGCGCGATGCACAGCCGCAGGACCTCTGCGGTCGGGTCCTCCCGCGGGCCGCCCCGTGCCGCGCCGCGATGTGGTCGCACGACCTGCTGGACGAGGCCGATCTCGCGGTCGGCGGCGGTCCGGAAGGGACGCAGGTGCCGGGGCTCGAGGCCGTAGGCCGCGAGGCTGGCCGCAGCGTGGGCGACCGCCAACGCGGACTCTCCGAAGTGCCCGGAGTCGTCCGCACGCAGCAGCCCGAAGGTCTCGAGGGCCGTGAACGTCGCGTCGTCGAGCCCGGCCGCCGCCGCGAGCTCGGCTCGGGTCAGCCGCAGACGGCGGCTGACCGTGAGCGACGCCGCCGTGGGCACGTCCGGGTCCTCGGCGGGACGCGGCGGCTGCGGCCGCACGGCGTCCACGCCCTCGCCCGGTGGCGTCAGGCCCCGGTCGAGGGCGTCGAGGGACTCACGGATGACCTTGAGCGGCCAGAAGCGGTCCCGCTGAGCGGTCAGGACGTACCGCAGGCGGTCGACGTCGTCCTGGGAGTAGGTGCGGTAGCCCGACGCCGTGCGCTCCGGGGTCACCAGGCCCTCCGCCTCGAGGAAGCGGATCTTGGAGATGCTGATGTCGGGGAACTCGGGCTTGAGCTGTTCGAGCACCGCGCCGATGGTCATGGCCCGGGTGGCCCTGCGTTCACCCACGGGCAGGCCGGGCTCAGCCCTTGCCGGCGTAGAAGACGAGGCGGAACTTGCCGATCTGCACCTCGTCGCCGGTCTTGAGCACGACCTCGTCGATCCGCTCGCGGTTGACGTAGGTGCCGTTCAGCGAGCCGACGTCGCGCACGATGAAGGTGTCGCCCTCGCGGCGGAAGATCGCGTGCTTGCGGGAGACGGTGACGTCGTCGAGGAAGATGTCGCTGTCGGGGTGGCGCCCGGAGGCGACCTCGTCGTCGTCGAGGAGGAAGCGAGCCCCGGTGTTGGGCCCGCGCAGCACCACGAGCAGCGCGGTGCCTGCGCGGAGGGCGTCGACCGTCGCCTGGTCGGCCTTGCTCAGGGAGACCTCGGCCTCGACGCCGGTGTCGATCTGCTCCAGGCCGCCGATGCCCGGCAGGCGCATCGTGGTGGGCTCGTGGGCGCGGGAGGCCTGCTCCTCGTGCTCGCTGCCAGTCATGTGCTGGGCTCTCCTCGTCTCATCTGTAGTCGGCCCCCTCTAGCAAAACACAAACCCTAGGTGACGCCGAGGGGTGCCGCAGGATTTCCGCCCCGAAACGGTCGACGGGCGTGTCCCACGGCGCCGACGGGCGCGGATCGGCCGGGTCAGCCGAGCTGGTCGGTGTATGCCGCGCGGTCCAGCAGCGCATCGACGGCGCCGGCGTCCGCGGGACGCATCTCGTACATCCAGCCCTCGCCGTAGGGGTCGGTGTTGACCAGCTCGGGGCTGGCGTCCAGGGCCTCGTTGGCTGCGGTGATCTCCCCCGCCAGAGGCGCGTACAGGTCGCTGACCGACTTGGTCGACTCGACCTCGCCACAGGCGTCGCCAGCGGCGACCGTGTCGCCCACGGTGGGCAGGCTGACGTAGACGACGTCGCCGAGGGCGTTCTGCGCGAACGACGTGATGCCCACCCGGACCACGCCGTCCCCGACGCGGACCCACTCGTGCTCCGGGGTGTAGCGCAGGTCGTCCGGGTACTCCAGGTCGCTCATGGTTCTCCTCGTCGAGTGGCGTCGTGCGGGGCGGTCGGTGGTGGTCAGTTCCCTTGGCCGGTCTGCCCCGGGACGGGGCGAGCGTACTGAGGCTGTTCGAGGGTGTGCAATGCGGTGATGTCCACCGTGTCACGCTGCTCGACCGACGAGACCGCCCCGAGGCGCCGGACCGACTCGTTGACACCGCCGGGGATGTCCATGGCCGAGGCCATGGTCGCGCTGTCCCCGATGGCGCGGATGACGTAGGGCGAGTCGACGCGCTGGCCGTCCACCTCGATGCCACCGGGCCCGTCGGTGAAGTAGGTGCTCGCGACCACGCGGACGTCACCGATCTGCACGGCCTCCGCGCCGGCGTCCCGCAGCTCCTGCAGGGCGTCGAGGAGCAGCGCGCTCGTGACCTTCTGCGAAGGGTCGGTGATCGTCAGCTCGATGCCGGGGCCCTTCGCGGGGGTCGTGCCGGCGAGGATGCCCAGGGTGTCCAGGCGCTCTTGTGCAGCACGGAGCGCCTCGGCACTGGTGTCGGCGCCACTGAGGAGCCGGTCGCGGGTCGCCTCGAGCGCCCGGGCGTCGTTGCCGAGCCTGGCGGCGTCCTGCGAGACGTCGTCGAGGATCCGCACCAGCTCGTCCTCGCGCAGCTGCTCGAGCCCCTGCTGCTGGGTCTGCTGGACCTGCGTGGCGATGGCGAAGCCGAGAACGAGGGCCAGCGCCGCCGCGAAGAAGTTGGCGCGCGTGGCCCGCGGTCGGGCCATCCGGAACATGGTCGACCACGAGCCGCGCCGCGGTGCCTCGGGCGGGGTCGTACCCGGCGGGGTCGTCGCGGGCGGGGGTGCCGTGGGCCGGGGCCGCGCGTCGCCCACGTCGTCGGTGGTGCCGTCGGTCATGTCGCTCACGCCCGGAACAGGTGTCGTCGGATCGAGGCGACGTTGGAGAAGATGCGAACCCCGAGGACGACCACGACGCCCGTGGACAGCTGGGCGCCGACGCCGAGCTGGTCGCCGAGGAAGACGATGAAGCCCGCCACCACCACGTTGGCGAGGAACGAGACCACGAAGACCTTGTCGTTGAAGATGCCGTCGAGAACGGCGCGGACCGCGCCGAAGACCGCGTCGAGGGCCGCGATCACGGCGATGGGCAGGTAGGGCTGCAGCCAGAGGGGCACCTCGGGTTGCAGGAACAGCCCGATGAGGATGCCGCCGATGAGGCCGAGAACCGGGATCACTGTGCAGACTCCGTAGTCGTCGAGGTCGGGTCGTGGGTCGTGCTCTGTCCCGGGGTTCCCTGGGGGGTACTGCCCTGGCCGGTCGGGGTGCTGCCCGGGGGCGGCGACGTCGTGGCGGTGCTCACGGTGGGCGGTGCGGCGGTGCGGACCGTGAGCGACGTCGCCCCGGGGAGCGTCAGCCTGTCGGACCGCGCGGTCGACACGCGCACCCCGTAGTTGTCCTCCAGGGCCCGGAGGTAGGCGCCGCCCGCGCTCTCGGCGAACTCGACCTCGAGGGACTCGGGGTTGCCGATGGCGCTGATGGTGTACGGCCGGGTCAGGGGACGGTAGTTGACGAGGATGGCCTCGCCGGCGAAGCGGATGGCCGACCGCGACGTGAGCCGCTGCCCGTTGACCGCGATGGCCTCTGCCCCGGCCTCCCACAGCCCGTTGACCACGAGCTGGAGGTCCTTGGACAGCACCCGGCCCTCGTCGGAGTCCGCCTGGGTGCGCGGGTCGCCGTCCGCGCTGCCGCCGCCCTCCTTGCGGGCGTCGTCGAGGGTGATGGTGAGGCCGGGGCCGGTCACGGCGTCGCTGCCGGTCGAGCGGGAGAGCGCCGAGAGCCGCTTGGCGAGCGCGGCCTGCTCGCCACCGAGGGCGTTCGCCTGGGCGCGGTCGATCTCGGTCTGCAGCGCCTGGACCTGTCGTGCGCGCGCGTCCGCATCGGCACGGCGCGCCTCGATCTGGGCGACGAGGTCGGCGCGCGCCCGGGACGAGACGGTCTCGGGTCGGCGCAGCGACAGCGCCCCCAGCGTCAGCAGGAGCCCGACGACGACCGCCGCCACGAGCACGGTCCGGCTGCGGGTGCTGGTCGCCGCGGGAAGCCCGGCGTCGACGCGGCGCTGCGCGGCCGCGGCATACGAGGGGTCGAGGGGCCGCTCCATCATCGACGTGAGCAGCGTCATCGACTCGTCCACCCGGCGCCCCTGGGGCGTGGTCGGCGGTTCGGGGGCGCGGTGGGACGTGGGAGGCGGGGTCACGGCGTCACCCGCTCGGCGGCCCGGGCCCGGGAGACCACCTGCCAGCCCTGGATGACGTACATGACACCTCCGAGCCAGTACAGCCCGGTCCCCCACCAGGCGAAGGCCCACCCGACGGGGAGCGCCACCTGCGCGAAGGTGCTCTCGCCCTGTCCGAGCAGAAGCAGCGGGAAGGCGTAGAGGAGGTTGAAGGTCGCTGCCTTGCCCACGAAGTGGACCGGGAGGCCGGTCTGCCCGTGACGCTTCACGACGGCGAGCACGCCGGCCAGCAGCACCTCACGGCTGACCAGCAGCGCCACCAGCCACCACGGGATGATGTCGCGCCACGCGAGGCCGAACAGCGTGGTCGCGATGTACAGCCGGTCGGCGAGCGGGTCGAGGAGCTGGCCGACCCGCGACACGAGCCCGAAACGACGCGCGATCTTCCCGTCGAGGTAGTCGCTGACCCCCGAGAGCATCAGCGTGGCGAGGGCGATCGCGTCGTGCCCGGCGAGGATGGCCCACAGGAAGATGGGGACGCCCACGAGTCGTAGCACCGAGAGCACGTTGGGCAGCGTGAGGACGCGGTCGGAGACGGCGGGCGCCACCCCCGGGGTGATCGTCTGCTCGCCCTTACGTGCCACCCCGAAAGCCTATGCGCTGCCAGCGTGGCCACCGAACGCGGCTCGCCCACTCCGTAGAGTCGCGCCATGGAGAATCCCCTGCTCACGGCCACGGAGACGGACCTGCGCCGGCGCCGGAGCCTGAAGTGGCGGCTCTACGGTGACGACGTCCTGCCGCTGTGGGTGGCCGAGATGGACGTCCTGCCCCCGGAGCCCGTCGCCCGCGCCCTGTCCCGGGCGATGGCCCTCGGCGACACCGGGTACCCGTGGGCGCGTGACTACGCCGAGGCCCTCGCCGCCTTCGCCGAGCGTCACTGGGGCTGGTCCCCGGACCCGGGCCGGGCCCGGCTGGTCCCCAACGTGATGCTGGGCGTCAGCGAGGTGCTCAAGGTCGTCACCGGGCCCGGGGACGCGGTGGTGCTGAACCCGCCGGTCTACCCGCCCTTCTTCGCCTTCGTCCGCAACCTCGGGCGCCGCGTGGTCGAGGCGCCCCTCGGGGCCGACGGCCGCCTCGACCTCGAGGCCCTCGACGCGGCCTTCGGCGAGGCGCGGCGCGGGGGCCGGCCGGCGGCATACCTGCTGTGCAGCCCGCACAACCCCACGGGGGTGGTCCACACGCGCGCGGAGCTCATGGCGACCGGCGAGCTCGCGGCGCACCACGGCGTCCGGGTGGTCGTCGACGAGATCCACGCCCCGCTGGTCCACGAGCCCGGCACGTTCACCCCCTTCCTCTCGCTCCCCGTCGGCTCCGCCGCGTTCTCGCTGATGTCGGCGTCGAAGGCGTTCAACCTCGCGGGGCTGCCGTCGGCGCTGGCGACGGCGGGTGCCGACGCCCAGCACGACCTCGCCGCGATGCCGGAGGAGGTGGCGTTCGGCGCGAGCCACGTCGGTTCCCTCGCGCTGGCCGCGGCACTGCGCGACGGCGACCCCTGGCTGGCCGCGCTGCTCTCCGGCCTCGACGAGAACCGTCGTCTGGTCGCGGACCTGCTCGCCGAGCACCTCCCGGAGGTCGGGTACCACGTGCCCGAGGCGACGTACCTCGCCTGGCTGGACTGCCGGGCCCTCGGGCTGGGCCCTGACCCCGCCGCGGTGTTCCGCGAGCGCGGCCGTGTCGCGCTCAGCCCCGGCCCTGGCTTCGGCACCGGAGGAGCGGGGCACGCCAGGCTGAACTTCGCGACGTCGCCGGAGATCCTCCGGGAGGCCGTCGAGCGGATGGCCCGTGCCGTGAGGCGAGGGAGTCAGGCGTGAGCGGATCCCGCTGGCGAACGGCGCCGTCCATGGGAGGGTTCTGACCGTGACCACCGCACGCGCCAGTGGCGTCCAGCTGCACATCACCTCCCTGCCGGGGGGCCGCCTCGGGCCAGCCGCCCGCGACTTCGTCGACTGGCTGGCGGCTGCCGGGCAGTCCGTGTGGCAGGTGCTGCCGCTCTCCGTGCCCGACGAGCACCACTCGCCCTACAAGTCGCCGTCGGCCTTCGCGGCGTCGCCCGCACTGCTGGAGGACCCGCACGCGCCGGTGGCGGAGGAGGAGCTCGACGCCTTCGCGGCGCAGGAGTCCTACTGGGTCGGCTCGTGGACCGACTTCGGCGGGGACCTCGCGGACCAGGTGCGGTTCGCGCGGGAGTGGGCGGCCCTGCGCGCCTACGCCGCCGAGCGCGGGGTGAGGCTCATGGGCGACGTGCCGATCTACGTCGCGCCGGACGGTGCCGACGAGCGGGCCTGGCCCGAGTTCTTCCGTGAGGACGCCGTGGCGGGCTGCCCGCCGGACGCGTATGCCGCGACGGGGCAGCTCTGGGGCAACCCCCTCTACCGGTGGGACGCCCTGGAGCGGGACGGCTACCGCTGGTGGATCGAACGGCTTCGGCGCACGTTCGCGCTGTTCGACCTCGTCCGGCTGGACCACTTCAGGGGTTTCGCCGCGTACTGGGCGATCCCGGCCGGCTCGGAGACCGCGCTCGGGGGTCGCTGGGAGCCGGGGCCCGGCCGCGCGCTGTTCGACGCGGCGACCACCGCCCTCGGCCCGCTGCCGGTCGTGGCCGAGGACCTCGGTGACATCGATGCCCCGGTGATCGAGCTGCGCCGCGCCCTGGGATACCCGGGGATGGCGGTGCTGCAGTTCGGGTTCAACCCCGACGACCACGACAACACCCACGACCCGGACCACCTCGAGACCGACCAGGTCGTCTACACCGGCACCCACGACAACGACACGGTGTGCGGTTGGTGGGAGACGCTGCCCGAGGACCGCAGGTCGCTCGCGAGGCGCGCCTGGAAGGACGCGGGCATCACGACGGACGGCGACTCCGAGCCGTCGTGGGCCATGATCGAGCTCGCCCTGCAGGCTCCCTGCGGTCTGGCCATGGTGCAGGCGCAGGACGTGCTCGGGCTCGGCTCGTCGGCGCGGATGAACGCTCCCGGCATCGAGGGTGGCTGGGCGTGGCAGATGGCGGCGGGGGCCCTGACCCCGGAGCACGCCGAACGGATGCGCGGGCTGACCGCGGCCGCCGGGCGCTGCTGACCGCCACGCCCCTCATGGCCCCGGAGCCTGCCGCCGTGCGACAGTCGGCGCATGGGCGACTTTCGTGGGTTCCCGGCCTGGGGGGTGAGCTTCTACGGCGGCCTCGAGCGCGACAACACCAAGGAGTACTGGGCCGCCCACAAGGCGCAGTGGGAGGCGGAGGTGCGCGAGCCGATGCGTGCCCTGCTCGACGAGCTGGAGCCGGAGTTCGGTGAGGCGAGGCTGTTCCGGCCCTACCGCGACGTCCGTTTCAGCGCGGACAAGTCCCCCTACAAGACCCACCAGGGGGCGCTGGCTGGTCCGAACGCCGGCGTCGGCTACTACGTGCAGGTCAGCAGCGAAGGACTCACGGTGGGTGGGGGTTTCCGCACCCACTCCCCCGCCCAGACCGAGCAGTTCCGCGACGCCGTCGCCGACGAGGCGAGCGGCCCGGAGCTGGAGTCGATCGTCGCCGGCCTGGCCACTGCCGGCTTCACCCTCGAGGGTGCGAGCCTGAAGACCCGGCCGCGCGGCTATCCCGCGCAGCACCCCCGCATGGAGCTGCTGCGTCGCAAGGAGCTCATGGCCATCAGGCACATCGGGACACCCGGCTGGCTCGAGACACCCGCCGCCCTGGGCCACGTGCGGGCGTCGTGGAGACAGATCCGGCCGCTGGTGGACTGGGTCCAGGCCCACGTCGACATGACGGTGGAGCGATGACTGCGGGCGGTCGTGTCGACTGGCTGGCCGCGGCGGGCGGCGGCGTCGCCCTGTCGAGCGCGGCCGGCTATGTGGGCCTGATGCGCAGCCAGGGCGACGTGCCCGCGGGATGGTTCCTCTCGCTGCTCGTCGCGGGTGGGGCACTGGCGCTGTATGCCGCGCGGACACGGGCCGTTCGACGACGCGCCGCGCTGCTGGGCGCCGGCGGCCTGCTGGTGGTGTCGGGCCTGCTGGGGATCGCCTCCATCGGGGCGCCCATCCTGGTTGCCGGTCTGCTGTGCCTGGTGGCCGCGCGACCCCGGGCAGCATCGCACACGTGAAGCCGATCCGGTGGGGCTGATCCAACGCCTCCACCAACCGCGAGGTCGTGAGTGCGTCCGTGGCGTGCCGGCGGCATACTCGCACTGTGGCTGGCTGCTGCGACCCGAGCGGGTACGAGGACATGTTCGGCGAGCGCTTCGCCCGCCACCGGGCCAGGCGCTACCGCAGGCGCGGTCTGGATGCCACCGAGCGGCGGATGGTCGACTTCCTCAGCGCCCGTGGCGTCGAGGGGGCGACGGTGCTCGAGATCGGCGGTGGGGTCGGTGAGCTCCAGATCGAGCTCCTCCGTCGGGGCGCCGCACGCGCCACGAACCTCGAGCTGGTCGACGCCTATGACGCCCAGGCGAGGCAGCTGGCGACGGATGCCGGAGTGACGGGGCGCGTGCACCGACGCAGGCTGGACATCGCGGCTGCCCCAGGCGAGGTGGAGGCTGCCGACGTCGTCGTTCTCCACCGAGTCGTGTGCTGCTACCCCGACTACGAGAAGCTGCTCGGTGCCGCCGCCGACCACGCTCGCCGCCTCCTCGTGTTCAGCCACCCTCCGCGGAACGCCGTCTCCCGGGCCCTGCTGGGCACCCAGAACCTCATGTTCCGCCTCACCGGCAAGACCTTCCGCACGTTCGCCCACCCCCCGGACGAGATGCTCCGCGTCCTCCACGACCGGGGTCTGGTCTCGTCGTACGCCCATCGCGGGCTGGCGTGGCGTGTCGCCGGCCTGGAGCGACCGGAGGACTGACGAGGCGCCGGGCGGCGCACAGGTGTGCCTCTCGTCCACCTTGGGTGCCTGTCGGGGCTGCGCTGAGCATCGGAACGTGGTGTCCAGAGGCGGCACAGGGCCGCCGAAACCCGAAGGACATCACCATGAACCTCTCATCCTCTGCCCGCTCGGTCGTCGTCGGCGCTGCCGTGGCGGCCACGGCCGGCTTCGGCCTGGGCGCGGCGTTCACCAGCCACTCGACGTCTGCAGCCGGCTCCGAGCCGGCACGCCAGATGGTCGGCTCATCGACCTCGAGCTACGAGCGCAGCCACCCCACCCGCCTGACGGCCGAGATGCGGCGCAAGCTTGCCGCGACCGTCAGCCAGGGCCAGGCCGACGCCACGACATGGCGGCGAGCCGACGGCACCGTCCACGAGGTCACCGGCGCGAGCAGCAGCGTGCGCATCCTGCCCCACGACGTGAAGGGGCCGTAGGCACCCCACGGGCCGTCTTCGCCATCTGTCAGCGGGACCGGCCGACGTGTCGGCCGGTCCCGCTGACGCCCACCCGAGGGCGTCCACCCGGTGGTCCCTACGCAGAGCCCGGTGGCGGCGCGGTGGCAGGTGACGAGGCCGCCAGCGCCGCCTCGAGGTCGGCGGCCACCCGCTCCAGCTCCAGCGAGGGGGCTGCCACCCCGATGGTGGTCAGGCCCACGATGCGCTGCCTCGATGCCCGCACGACATCGCGTAGGCCGCGCACGCGGGTGCGGTCAGCGTCATCGTGGGCGGTGGCCTCCAGAGCCGTCAGCCGATCTTCTGCGGCAGCCACTCTGCCCTCTCCGACCGCCCAACCTCCGCGGATCTGCTCGACCGAGCCGGCCTGCCGCAGCTCGGGGACGAGCACGCGGGCGAACCAGGCAACCTCGTCCACCGACTCGGCCAGCTCCTCGTTCCAGGCTCGGCGCCGGCGTCCCCTCACCATCAGTGGAACCGCGACGACGGCCGCGAGCACGAGGGCACCCAGGAGCCACCACAGCCACGCCGGTGTCGTCGACGTGTCTGCCGACGACCCCGGCGTGGGCGGAGTGGTCGGCGGAGTCGTGGGCGGAGTCGTGGGCGGAGTGGTGGGTGTCTCCGTCACGGTCGGAGTCGACTCCTCGGGAGTCGGTCTGGGGGTGCTGGTCGTCGTGACCGTCGCTGTCACGGTCTCGGTCGGCCGTGCGGTGACCGTCCTCGTCGGGCCTGCGGTCTCGGTCGCAGGCGGCGGCGGGCTGACCGTCACGGGCTGCGTGGGTGTCGGTGTGCTGACAGGCGTTGTGGCTGCGGCCGTACGTGTCGGGGTGTTGGTGCGCGTCTGGGTACGCGTGGGGACGTTGGGAGTCGTCGCGGTCTCGTCTGGCGTCGGGGTCTCGGCCGGCGACGCCGTCGTGGTGCGCGATGCTGCCTCCGTCGGCCGCTGGGTCCCCCCGTCGCCGCCGCATGACGAGACCAGCACCGCAGCTGCGGTCAGCACCACGACGTGCGAGGTCAGCGGGCACCACCTGATGGCGACGCCTCGAGCTCTCATCGTCATCGCTGCACTCCTCGTCGCGCTGCGCCGCGCTCGCGCCCGCATCTCGGCTCCTGCTGACGGTCCCCCGCCCGGCCCCTGCTCGCAGCGGGCTGACCCCTCCACGCTCGCACGGCCGCGTCAGTGGCGCCTCGTCCTCAGCGGAGGACTGCTCGACGGGTCCGGGACCTGCTACCGGATGGTGTAGTACCGCCCGTACCCGTAGGCGAGGAACCCCACGACGTTCAGCAGCCCGAGCACAAGCAGTCCCAGGGAGAGCCACCGCCAGCGCCACTGGCTGCGCGGCTGCCGCCAGTACGAGACTGCAGCCCACACTGCCACGGGGTACGCAAGGGGGAAGAGCCCCGCGACGAGGGCGGCGACCAGCGGCCAGGTGCGAGGATTCGATGGTCTCGTCGACGCCATCAGCTCGGCCACGGACCCGCCCTTCGCCGGCTGGGAGTACCCCACCACCGTGCGAGCACCTCGCGACTGCTGCTCACCCACGCGCGCCTCCCCCTTCGTCTGTGCCCTGCTCGAGCATGTCACCGCGGCCCATCGCGTGACGGGAACTGCGCGCACATGGAGGGGTGAGTCTCGCGCCCTCCACGTTTCACCCGTCCGGGGTGAGGCGGTGGCCGTCCGAGTGCCTCACCGTTCGTCTGGAGCTGGTCCCTGTGCTGCCCAGGTGTGAGCTGGAGGAAGGACATGCCGTGACGACGAAGAGTGACTTCACCGAGGAAGAATGGCTGCGGATCGTGCGGGCTCCGTTGGTGGCCGGAATGGCGCTCTCGCTGGCCGACCCTGGTGGTCCGATCGAGGCTGCGAAGGAGTCCATGGCGACGCTCAAGATCGCCACCAACCCACCGAGCCGCGAGCAGCTGCTGGCCGAGGTGGCGCTGGAGATCCAGGCCATGGCGCAGCAGAGGAAGAATCCGCTCAGCGGGTACAAGCCCGCAGCAGACGGGTCGCCGGGAGGCCAGGTCATCGAGGAGCTGCGCGCCGTGCAGACCGCGGTCGCAGCCAAGGCCACACCCGATGAGGCCGCAGCTTTCGGGCGGTGGCTGGTCGCCGCTGCCCAGGCAGCCGCCGACGCCGCCAAGGAGGGCGGTTTCATGGGCTTCCACGCCGAGCGCGTCAGTGAGCGAGAGACGGCCATGCTCGACCAGGTGCGGGCGGCCGTCTCTGCGTGACTTCCCCAGAGCCGCCGACGTGTCCCGTGCCAGGCGACGCGCCATGGACACCCACGTCATGAAACGGTCTTGGCGGGCGCCTCGCCAATCACCCTGCGCGCACGACGAATCCCCATGGGGCTACGCGGTGAAGAGCCCGCTCTCTCTGATCACGCGTTCGGCCGTGGCCATGGGCGAGGCCGCGTCGGCGCCGGCGTCGGCGGTGATCAGCGTCTCCCCCAAGCCCGGGACCAGGTCCGTCGGGCGATACCAGGCGCGCATGTCCTCGGTGGTGAAGTCGCCGGCCTGCGGCCGCGTTTTGTGTCGAACGAACGACTCCTCGAGTTCGATGTCGAGATAGAAGAAGTGGGCGCGGCCTGAATGGTCCCGGTTGAGCCGCAGGAGCATTTCGCCGTAGTGGTCGGCGTAGAGGATTCCCTCCAACAGCACGTGGTAGCCGTTGGCCAGGGTGTAGTTCACGATCTGTTCGATCAGCCCGATGTTGGTCCCGCCAGGTCGATCCAGTTCTTTCAGGATGGTGCGGCGGATGTTGTCCTGCGCGACGAGCGCGAGCCCTCGTCCGCAACGGCGACGAAGCTCGGCGGCGACCGAGCTCTTGCCGGCCCCGGAATTGCCTCGCAGGACGACAAGTTGCGGGGGCGTTGGCGGCACGCGTCGCAGGGTAGGCCATGTCATGAAGGGACCGACAGGCGAAGGCGCCGACCCGACAGCGGATGCACGGAGGCGCGCCGGATGCTGTCGCGTCGGGTCGGCGGCTCGGAACTACCGGCGGCACTGCGCCCTACAACGACCGCTGCGCACATCGCGGACACGCCGGTCGTGCTCGACGCCGGCACCGCGTTCTCCGCCTGGTGGTCCGGAAGTGGTCCGGAGAAGCCTGCGCTCGGGGTGGTCCAGGGTGGCCGGAGCGGGGCATGAAAACGGGCCCTGACCTGTCGAAACAGATCAGGGCCCGATCGGTCGGGCTGACAGGATTTGAACCTGCGACCCCTTGACCCCCAGTCAAGTGCGCTACCAAGCTGCGCCACAGCCCGAATCTTCAGTTGTCGCCATGGCTGCGATGAGCCGCAGGCGCGAGCGAAACCCTAGCGCACGGCATACCGCTGCTTGAAATCGGTGTGCCGTGCACCCGCCGCTACTTGCGGCGGCGCTTCTCCCGGACCCGGACCGACACCTCGATGGGCGTGCCCTCGAAGCCGAACTCCTCGCGCAACCTGCGCTCGAGGAAGCGCCGGTAGCCGGCCTCGAGGAAGCCGGACGCGAAGATCACGAACCGCGGCGGACGGGTGCCCGCCTGCGTGGCGAAGAGGATCCGCGGCTGCTTGCCCCCGCGCACCGGGTGCGGGTTGGAGGCGACGATCTCGCCGAGGAACGCGTTGAGGCGGCCCGTCGGCACGCGGGTGTCCCACGACTCGAGGGCCCGCTCGATGGCGGGCACGAGCTTCTCGACCGCACGCCCGGTGCGAGCCGAGATGTTGACGCGCGGCGCCCAGGGGATCTGCACGAGCTCTCGCTCGATCTCTCGCTCGAGGTAGTAGCGGCGCTCCTCGTCCAGCAGGTCCCACTTGTTGTAGGCGACGACGAGGGCCCGGCCGGCGTCGATGACCTGCTGGACGACCCGGATGTCCTGCTCGGCGATCGTCTGCTCCGCGTCGATGAGGACGACCGCGACCTCGGCCTTCTCCAGCGCCGTCTGGGTGCGCAGCGAGGCGTAGAAGTCGGCGCCGCGGGTCTGGTGGACCCGGCGGCGGATGCCGGCGGTGTCGACGAAGCGCCAGGTCTTGCCACCGAGCTCGATGAACTCGTCGACGGGGTCGCGGGTCGTGCCGGCGACGTTGTCGACGACGACGCGGTTCTCGCCGGCGAGCTTGTTCAGCAGCGAGGACTTGCCGACGTTCGGGCGGCCGATGAGGGCGACACGGCGCGGACCGCCGCGCTGGTAGGCACCACCCACGGCCGACACCTTCGGCATCACCTCGAGCACCGCGTCCAGGGCGTCGCCGCTCCCGCGGCCGTGCAGCGCCGACACCGGCCACGGCTGTCCCAGACCGAGGTTCCACAGCGCTGCGGCGTCGGCCTCCGTGCGCTGGTCGTCGACCTTGTTGGCCACCAGCACGACGGGCTTGCCCGACCGGCGCAGCAGCTTCACCACGGCCTCGTCGTCATCGGTGGCACCCACCGTGGCGTCGACGACGAGCATCACGACGTCGGCGAGGTCGACGGCGACCTCGGCCTGCTCGGCCACGCGCAGGTGGATGCCGGTCGCGTCGATCTCCCAACCACCGGTGTCGACGAGGGTGAACCGGCGCCCGGACCACTCGGCGTCGTACGCCACGCGGTCCCGGGTCACACCGGGCACGTCCTCGACGACGGCCTCGCGGCGGCCCAGGATGCGGTTCACGAGCGTGGACTTGCCGACGTTCGGGCGGCCCACGACAGCGACCACGGGGTGCGGGCCGTGCTCTGCGGCATACGCCTCGTCGCCGCCCTCGCCCTCGAGGAGGGAGCGGTCCTCCTCGGTGAGGTCGAACTCCTCCAGCCCAGCGCGCAGGGCGCGCTCGACAGAGGTGTCGTCGGTCAGGTGCTCGCTCACAGGTGGTCCTTCGGCGCGGTCGGGTGGGGGTTGGCCCACTCGGTATGCCGGTCGGCCGCGTCCGCGACCGACCTCACCTGCGCGGGCGTCGGCCTCCATTGTCGCGCACTTTCCCGGCGCGGCCGTCCACGGGCACCTGGGGCAGCCTCAGCGGCTGGCAGCCGTGGCCCGGACGACGTCGAGCACGGCCTGGACGCTCTCGTCGAAGTCGAGGTCGGACGTGTCGAGGAGGGCCACGCCGTCGGCGGCCTCGGTGAACTGCGAGACCGTGGAGTCGTCCTGGTCGCGGCGGACGATCTGGTCGCGGGTCGCCTCGACCGCGTGGTCCTCGGCGTGGCCGTGCAGCTCCTTGGAGCGCCGGCGCAGGCGGGCCTCCTCACTCGCCGTCAGCAGCACGCGGACGTCAGCGTCCGGGGCGACCACCGTGGTGATGTCGCGCCCCTCGGCCACGACACCACCGGTCTCCTCGGCGATGCGGGCCATGAGGTCGCGCTGGAGCTGCTGGAGCACCGGCCGCACGTCGGTGTTGGTCGCCACCTTGGAGACGACCTCGGAGACGCGGGTGGTGCGGATGTCCTGGTCGATCTCGCGGCCCGAGACCTTCACGCCCGGGGCAGCGGGGTCGGTACCCATCTCGAGGGGGAGGTCCCGGGCCGCGTGCGCCACGGCCGCCTGGTCGTCGAGGTCCACCCCCTCCTCCAGGCACCACCAGGTCAGCGCGCGATACATGGCACCGGTGTCGAGGTAGCCGACCCCGAGCGCGCGGGCCACCGCCTTGGAGACGCTGGACTTGCCCGACCCGGAGGGGCCGTCGATGGCGACGATGAGAGGAGCGCTGGTCACCCGCAGAGCGTAGGGCAGGGCTGGACGGCGCTGTCACACCCCTCCCCTAGTGTTGGACACATGTTCGAACCAGCGCGGGGTGGGCAGCCACTGACGACGGACGACCTGCGGGTCTTCCTGCGGCGGCTCCCCACGCTCGACACCGCTGTGTCGGACGCGGAGCGGGTCGAGCAGCTGTCGCTGCTGGAGTCGGTCAAGCACGCGTGCGCCGGGGCGCAGGCGGTGGTGGCGGTGGCGTTCGACGCCTCGCAGCGGGAAGTGCAGGCCACAGCGGGCGTGCCGGCGAGGAAACGGGGCCGCGGGGTCGGCGCGCAGGTGGCGCTGGCGCGCCGGGAGTCGCCGTCGCGGGGCTCGCGGCATCTGGGGCTGGCCAAGGCACTGACCGACGAGCTGCCCCACACCGGGGAGCACCTCCGCCACGGGAGGGTCAGCGAGTGGCGGGCCACCGTCCTCGCCCGTGAGACCGCCTGCCTGCACCCGGACGACCGCCGTGCGGTCGACGCCGCCCTGGCCATCGACCTGCCGACGTTGTCGGACCGCCAGGTGGAGGCCCGCGCCAAGGCACTGGCCGTGCAGTTCGACGCCGCGTCGGTGGTCACACGGGCCGCGAAGGCCCGTCAGGACCGGCGAGTGTGGCTGCGAGCGGCCCCGGACACCATGACCTACCTGACCGCGCTGCTGCCGGTCGAGCAGGGCGTGGCCGCCTACGCCGCCCTGCACGCCGCGGTCGGCACCGTCCGTGCCACCGGCGACGGCGCCGCACCGGACGCCCGTGGGGACGGGCAGGTCATGGCCGACACGCTCGTCGAGCGAGTCACCGGGCAGGCCACGGCCGCCGCGGTCCCGCTGGAGGTCCAGCTGGTCATGCCCGCCGACACCCTCTTCGCGACCGGGCCCGACGGAGGCCCTGGTGACGGCGTGCCCGCCAGCCTTCCCGGCGGGCAGGTCGTCCCGGCCGCGTTCGCCCGCCGGCTGCTCGCCGACTGTGCCGACGCGTGCGAGGACACCGGCACCGCTCTGGCCCTGCGGCGGCTGTTCACCAACCCCGATGGGTCCCAGCTGGTGGCGATGGACTCCCGCCGGCGGGTCTTCGACGGCCAGCTGCGCCGGTTCCTCCTGGTCCGCGACCAGACCTGTCGCACGCCGTGGTGCGACGCCCCGATCCGGCACGCCGACCACGTCGTCCCCGACCGGGCCGGCGGCGCCACCAGCACCCCCAACGGCCAAGGACTGTGCGAGGCGTGCAACCACGCCAAGGAGGCCCCCGGCTGGTCCGCCGCCACCCTCGACCCCGGGCCCTCACCCGCCGACCCCCACGCGCCTGTGCACCGGGTGCGCACCACCACTCCCACCGGTCATACCTACGACTCCACGGCCCCGCCGGTGCTGCCTGCCCGACGGCCGGCTCGTCGAGCCCGTGGCCCAGCACCGACCCGTCGAGCCCGTGGCTCAGCACCGACCCGGTCACGGCACCCGTGGCACGAGAACCTCATCACGCTCACCTGGGCCGACCGGCACCGGACCATCGACCTGCTCGACAGCGCCTGACCGGCGACGGCCGAGGTCAGCCGTGCAGCTGCCAGCCGCGTGCCTGCAGCTCCTCGGCGAGCCGTTCCGCGACAGCCGGGAGCACAGAGATCTCGGCGAGCCCGAACGGCTGCCCCAAGCCGTGCTCGAGGTGCAGGTCCTCGAGGTTCACCCCGGCGTCACCGACGTCGTGCAGCAGCCGGGCGAGCTCCCCCGGCTGGTCCGGCACGAGGGCCGTGACGACGGCATAGGTCGTGGGAGCGGCCCCGTGCTTGCCGGGAATGCGGTCGTGTCCGGTGTTGCCGTGCGCGACGACGCGTGCGAGCACCTCGCGTGCCCCGACGCCGTTGCCCTGCTCGAGGTGTTCGAGGGCACCGATCACCTCGGTGAGCTCGTCGCGCAGGTCGCCGAGCACCCTCCGCACCGCCGGCGCGTTCCCCGCCAGGATCTGGGTCCACAGCTGCGGGTCGCTGGCGGCGATGCGGGTGACGTCACGGATGCCCTGCCCCGACAGCCCCGCCGCCGACTCCGGGATGGAGCGCAGCCGGCTCGCAACCAGGCTCGCCGCGACCTGCGGGACGTGCGAGACGACGGCGACCGCCGCGTCGTGCTCGGTTGGGCTCATCACGCTGACCGTCCCCCCGGCGTCGGTGGCCATCTGTCGCACGAGCTCGACGGCCGTCGAGGAGGACTCCGCGTGCGGCACGACCACCCACGCCCGTCCGTCGAAGAGGTCGCCGCGAGCGGCGACCGCGCCCGACCTCTCCCTGCCCGCCATGGGGTGCGACCCCGCGTACCGGGTCAGGTCCCCACCCCTGGCGCGGGCCTCCTCCAGCACGGCGACCTTCACCGAGGCCACGTCCGTCACCACGGCATCCGGCCACCGGCGCAGCTCCTCCGCCACGACCGCACCGGCGACGTCGGGGGGTGCCGCGACCACCACCAGCTCGGGCGGTGCCGTCTCCGACGACGCCAGGCGGCCCGCTCCGAGGTCGCGGGCCAACGCGGCGGCGGTCGGCGACGGGTCCTCGAGCGAGACCTCATGGCCTGCCCGGGACAGCGCGATGCCCAGACTGGTCCCGATCAGGCCGGTCCCGACGATGCGCACGCGAAGAGTCACGGCCCGAAGGCTACCGACGCCGCCGCAGCGCCGTGTGCCGCGTCCGCTCGTGTGTGCCGCGTCCGCTCGTGTGTGTCAGCGCCTACAGCCCTGCCGCCGTGTAGAGCTGGCCCACCTCGTCCTTGGTCAGCCTCCGCATCTTCCCCGGCTTGGTGTCACCGAGCCGGATCGGGCCCACCTGGGTGCGCACGAGGGTGATGACCGGGTGTCCCACCGCCTCGAGCAGCCGCCGCACGATGTGTTTGCGCCCCTCGTGGAGGACGACCTCGACGAGCGCCTTCCCGGGACGGGAGTCGACCACCTTGAAGGAGTCGACCGCCGCATGGCCGTCATCGAGCTCAACCCCCTCGCGCAGTCGCTTCCCGAGGTCGCGCGGGATCGGCCCGGGCACCTGAGCGAGGTAGGTCTTGGCCACGCCGTACTGCGGGTGCTGCAGCCGGTGGGCCAGGTCGCCGTCGTTGGTGAGGATCAGCAGGCCCTCGGTGTCGGCGTCGAGGCGACCGACGTGGAAGAGGCGTTCGTTGCGGTTGCCGACGTAGTCCCCGATGTTGACCCGACCCAGCTCGTCGCTCATCGTCGTCACGACGCCGAGCGGCTTGTTGAACGCGAAGTACACCCTGCCCTCGTCGAGCTGCACCCGCACACCGTCCACGTGGACGATCTGGTCCGGGCGGATCCGCACGCCGAGCTCGGTCACCACCTGGCCGTCGACCTCGACCCTGCCCTGCTCGATGAGGTTCTCGCACACGCGGCGGGACCCCACGCCGGCGGCCGCGAGCAGCTTCTGGAGCCTGGTCCCCTCGGGGTCGTGGACGTCGACCGGCACCGCGGCCCTCGGGCGCCCCGGAAGCCGCGTCGGCTGGCTCGGCTTGGTCGTGCCGGCACGCTGCGGACGCCCGCCGCGGCCTGAGGCTGACGTGGCACGCCCAGTACTGCTGCCGCCGCGCCCGGAGCCCGCGCCGCCGCGCCCGGAGCCTGCACCGCCGCGCCCGGAGCCTGCACCGCCGCGCCCGGAGCCTGCACCACCGCGCCCGGAGCCCGCGCCCCCGCTCCCACCGGAGGCACCGCCCCCGGAGTCGGCGCCCCTCCCGGAACCGCCAGAGCCTCGGCCCGCGCCGGATCCGCGCCCGGTACCTGCGCCCCGGCTCCCACCGGAGGCACCGCGCCCAGCCCCGGCGCCCCGACTGCCACCCGCGCCGCCCCGACTCCCGCCGGAGCCGCCCCGACTCCCGCCGGAGCCGCCGCGTCCGCCGCCCGCGCCACCCCGGGGCTTGGGGGGCGTCACGAACGGCCCTGTTCTGCGAGTTCGTCGAGCATGTCGACCTCCGGGAGGTAGGGGGCAAGAGCGGGGAGCTCGTCGAGGCTGCCGAGCCCGAGCCGTTGAAGGAAGTAGTCGGTGGTGCCGTAGAGCACCGCGCCGCTCTCCCCGTCGTTGCCCACCTCGGCGATGAGCCCGCGGGTGAGCAGCGTGCGCACGACGCCGTCGACGTTGACGCCCCGCACGGCGCCGACTCGCGAGCGCGAGATGGGCTGGCGGTAGGCGATCACGGCGAGGGTCTCGAGCGCGGCCTGGGTGAGCTTGGCCTGCTGGCCGTCGAGCAGGAACTTCTCGACGACGGGGGCATACTCCGACCGGCTGTAGATGCGCCACCCCCCGGCCACGCTGCGGAGCGTGAAGCCGCGCTGCGCGGCGGCATACTCCTCCTCCAGCGCGTGGAGGTGGGCCACGACGTCGTCGACGGGCAGCTCGAGCGCGGAGGCGATGGCCACCTCGGTGACCGGCTCGTCGACCACCATGAGCACCGCCTCGATCGCGCTGCGCGCCCCTCCGGGGAAGTCGTTGATGTCGAAGGCGATCTGCTCCTCGGCACCGCCCTCGGGCACGGTCTGGTCGGCCGCGTCCAGCGGCGTGGGCCCGGCCTCCTGGTCACTCATCGCTGTGCTCCTTGCTCGGCAGGTCGGCTGCCACGTCCCGGTCGGTGTC
This sequence comes from Pedococcus sp., assembly GCF_036554925.1. NCBI lineage: Bacteria > Bacillati > Actinomycetota > Actinomycetes > Micrococcales > Intrasporangiaceae > Pedococcus > Pedococcus sp. Next base: position 751 of record NZ_DATBMI010000231.1, on the reverse strand, counting down.
GTCATCCTCGTCGAACTCGTCGCTGACCTCGATCTCGCCCTCGTCCGACCCCGTCCACCGCACCGTGAGCTCGCCGAGCGCCTCGGCCTGCTCGAACGCGATCGCGGCCTCTCGGAACAGCTCGAGCAGGGCGAGGAACCGCGCCACGATGACCAGCGTGCTGTCGGCATCGGCGACCAGCGCCCGGAACGAGCAGGCCCGCTCCCGGCGCAGCCGGTGGCCGACGATCGTCGCCTGCTCACGGACGCTCACCGCCGGGGCGTGCAGGTGCTCCAGACCCACCGTCGGAGCCACCTTGGGCGTCATGGCCCGGGCCGCGACCATGGCCAGCTGCTCCGGCGTGATGCCCATGACGAGCTCCGGCAGCAGGGAGGCGAACTGCGGCTCGATCCCCGCCTGGCGAGGCGTCATCCGCCCCGCGGTGGCCATGCGCTCGGCGAAGCCGTGCGCGATGTCCTTGAACGCGCGGTACTGGAGCAGCCGAGCGAACAGCAGGTCGCGCGCCTCGATGAGGGCGAGGTCCTCCTCGTCCTGGGGGCTGAGCTGCGGCAGCAGCCGCGCCGCCTTGATGTCGAGCAGGGTGGCCGCGACGAGCAGGAACTCCGACGCCTGGCTGAGGTCCCACTCCTGGCCGTCGGCGCCCGTCGCCTGGTGGGCCTTGATGTGGGCGATGAACTCGTCGGTGACCTTGGCGAGGGCGATCTCGGTGATGTCGAGCTTGTGCTTCGAGATCAGACCGAGGAGCAGGTCG
>NZ_DATBMI010000210.1:0-1736 GCF_036554925.1 Pedococcus sp. | reverse complement strand
GCTGAGCGCAGCTCGGTGGTGATGGTGCCGAACCCGTTGTCGGTCAGCACCTTCTGGAACGCCTCGCGGGTGGCGGTCGCGGCCCGCTCCTGCTCGGCGGTCGTCCAGTAGATCGCCGAGCGGTAGGCCGTGCCGATGTCGTTCCCCTGGCGGTTCCCCTGCGTCGGGTCGTGGTTCTCCCAGAACTCCTTCAGCAGCAGCTCGGGCGTCGTCCGGGTCGGGTCGTATGCGACGAGCACCGTCTCGGCGTGACCCGTCAGGCCGGTGCAGGTCTCCTCGTACGTCGGGTTCGGCGTCAGCCCGCCCATGTAGCCGGCTGCCGTGGTCACGACGCCCGGCAGCCGCCAGAAGATCCGCTCGGCGCCCCAGAAGCACCCCATCGCCACGTACAGCACCTCGGTGCCCTCCGGCCAGGGCCCCTCGATCGGGGTGCCCAGGACCTCGTGCCGGGCGGGCACGGCATACGGCCTGGTGGGACGGCCCTTCAGGGCCGTCTCGGCGGTGGGGAGGGTGGTCTTGGCCCGCGATCCGAACAGCACGTCCCCAGTGAAACACGGGCGGCTAGCGTGCGCCCATGCCCCGCCCCGCCAGCGCCGCCACCAGGCACCTCACCCGTCGCGTGGTCCAGCTGTATGCCGGGCTGGTGGTGTTCGCGTTCGGCGAGGCGCTGATCGTGCGGGCGGCACTGGGCGTCATCCCGTGGGACGTGCTGCACCAGGGGCTGGTCCGCCAGTTCGGGCTGACCATCGGGCAGTGGTCGATCATCGTCGGCGCGCTGGTCCTGCTGGCGTGGATCCCGCTGCGCGAGCGCCCGGGGCTCGGCACGGTCAGCAACGTGCTGGTCATCGGCGCCGCGCTCGACCTGTTCGTCGCGCTGCTCGCGGCCCCTGACGCGATGTGGCTGCGAGTGCTCTACCTGGTGCTCGGCATCGTCATCAACGGTGTGGCGACCGCCGCCTACATCGGCGCGCGGCTCGGGCCGGGACCGCGGGACGGCCTGATGACGGGTCTGGTGCGGCGGACCGGAGGTTCGGTGCGCGTGGTCCGGACGGCCATCGAGGTGGCCGTCGTCGGCATCGGCTGGCTCCTCGGCGGAAACCTCGGCCTGGGCACGGTGCTGTTCGCCCTCGCGATCGGGCCGGTGGTGCACGTCGCCCTCCCGCTGCTCACGGTTCCGGAGCTGCCGGTCCCACCGGAGGACGAGCTCCCCGACTCACCGCTGTAGTGGGGCAGGATGCGGCCCATGGTCTCCCTCGTGCCCGTCAGCGGCCTCGACGACGCCCAGCGCGACCTCTTCGAGCGATGGGCGGAGGTGTATGCCGCGGCGGGCCGGGCGCTGTTCGGCGAGGACCACACGGCGTGGGGGGCCGTCGAGCTGCGCGAGGTCGAGCGCAGCCCTCACCGACGGACGCTCGCCGCTGCTGCCGTGACGCCGGACGGCGACGTGGTCGGGGCCGCGCTGGTCGTCCTGCGCCTGCGCGAGAACCCCGGCGTCGCCTTCCTCTCGCTCGCGGTGCACCCCGACCACCGTCGGCGCGGGATCGGCACCGAGCTGCTCCGGTGGGCCGAGGCCCGCGGCGCCGAGCACGGGCGCAGCGTCTTCATCACCGAGACCGAGTGGCCCGCCGGGCAGGCGGACGTCGCGGGCGAGGCCTTCGCCCGCGGGCACGGCTACGCCCCGGCGCAGCTCGTGCTGCGCAGCACCCTCGCGCTCCCGGCGGACGTGGAGGCCCTCT
>NZ_DATBMI010000196.1:0-10638 GCF_036554925.1 Pedococcus sp. | reverse complement strand
CTCGGCGGGGTCGAGGCCTGGATGCCGCGCGACCAGCTCGGCGATGGGCAGCGCCGCGAGGTCGTCGGTGCGGATGTGCGACAGCCCGCCGCGGTTGCGGCCGAACGGGGTGCGGACGGCATCGATGACGTAGGCGTCTCGTAGCTGGCTCCTAGGTCGCAATCTTGACGGTCGTAACGCAAGAATGGCAAGGTCGCCGGCGTGAGCGCGACCGAGGACACGACCGGCAGCACGGCGGGCAGCACGGCGGGCAGCACGGCGGGCAGCCCGGCGGGCAGCATGGCGGCCAGCGCGGGGAGCCTGCCGGTGGCCCTGGTCACCGGCGCCGGTCGCGGCATCGGACGCGCAGTGGCGGTGGCGCTCAGTCAGGCAGGACACCGGGTGGCGCTCACCTCCCGCAGCCGGGACGAGCTCGAGGCGACGGCCGCCGCCTGCCCGGGCCCCACGATGGTGCACCCCTGCGACCTCACCGAGGGCTCCGCGATCGACGACCTGTATGCCGCGATCGAGGCGGAGTGGGGACCGGTCGAGGTGCTGGTCGCCAACGCCGGCGCCGGCGTCTCGGCGCCGGTGGCCAAGACGACCGACGAGCAGTGGCAGCGCATGCTCGACCTCAACCTCACGGCGCCGTTCCGCTGCCTGCGCCGGGCGGTTCCCTCGATGGTCGAGCGCGGCAGGGGGCGGGTCGTCGTGCTCGCCTCGGTCGCCTCGAAGGTGGGCGAGCCCTACATCTCCGCCTACACCGCCAGCAAGCACGGCGTCCTCGGCCTGGTTCGCTCCGCGGCCGCCGAGCTCGCCCGCACGGGCGTCACCGTCAACGCGGTCTGTCCCGGCTACGTCGACACCCCGATGACGGACGCGACCGTCGAGGGCATCGTCGCCAGGACCGGCCGCAGCACCGAGGAGGCGCGGGCGATCCTCGAGGCCAAGCAGCCGATCGGCCGGCTCATCACGCCGGAGGAGGTCGCCGAGGCGGTGATGGCATGCGTGCGCAACGGCGGCATCACCGGCCAGGGCATCAACGTCGACGGCGGCGCCTTGCAGTCCTGAGCAGCCAGTCCTGAACAGCCAACTCCTGCACAGCCCTGCAGTCCCTCAGTCCTGGGCGGAGCGCGGGGGTCGCCCGCGACGCGGGCCACACGGCATACCGTCGGCCACAGACGGCCACCCACCAACGAGAGGACCCACGATGGCCCTGCAGCGCGTCAACCCGCCGGAGCTCGGTCGCCCCAGTGGCTTCAGCCACGCGGTCGTCGGCGAGGGACGCACCGTCTTCCTCGCCGGGCAGACCGCGCTCGACGCCTCAGGCGCGATCGTGGGTGACGGCGTCGTCGAGCAGTTCGAGCAGGCGCTCGGCAACCTCCTCGCAGCCCTGCGCGCGGCCGGCGGCGCACCGGAGCACCTCGCCAGCCTGACCGTCTACATCGTCGACATGGACGACTACCGCGCCCACGCCGCCGACATCGGCCGGGTGTGGAAGCGCCTGGTGGGTCGCGACTATCCCGCGATGGCGGGCATCGGCGTCTCGCGGCTGTGGGACGTCGAGGCACTCGTCGAGGTGCAGGGCTTCGCCGTCCTCCCCTGACCCGAACGACCGCGGACGACTCCTCGCCCACCCAGCCAAAGGGTCGTCAGCGAGTGCCATGACGCACGCGGGCACCGCCAACCGTTGGCATTTCGTTGTGTCGTTCTCTAGACGAACGACACAGAAGCGCCATATGGTCAGGGGCCATTGAGCGGCCGATGGCCGCACCCAAGGGAGGGATGGCCATGACGCCGCGACGCACCACTCGACTCACGCTCGCTCTCGCTCTCGGCTCCACGCTCGGCGTCGCCGCGTGCGGGGGTGGCACGCTCGGCTCCACGCCGGAGGAGGCCACCGGCCCGGTGAAGATCGGGCTGCTGGTGCCGCAGTCCGGCGTCTACAAGTCGCTCGGCGACGACATGAAGGCCGGCTTCGAGGTCTACCTCAAGGAGAAGGGCAACAAGCTCGGCGGCAAGGAGGTACAGGTCGTCACGGCCGACGAGGGCGAGACCGCCGACTCGGGCAAGGCCGCCGCCGACAAGCTCGTCAAGCAGGACAAGGCCACCGTCGTCACCGGCGTCGTCAGCTCGGCGACCATGAACGGCATCGTCGACCTCTTCGAGACCTCGCAGATCCCGCTCGTCGGCTCCAACGCCTCGCCCACCACCCTGACCGGCAAGAAGTACGTGTGGCGCACCTCCTACGTCAACGACGAGCCCGGCAAGGCCCTCGGCGCCTACGTCGCCAAGCAGGAGAAGGGCCCGGTCTACCTGCTCGCCGCCGACTACCAGGCCGGCAAGGACGAGACGGGCGGCTTCAAGGAGACCTTCGAGCCCGCCGGTGGCAAGGTCGCCGACGAGGTCTACACGCCGTTCCCGGGCACCAAGAACTTCCAGCCGTTCATGGCCAACCTGCAGAAGTCCGGCGCGACGTCGGTCTTCACCTTCTACGCCGGCGGCGCAGCGGTCGACTTCGTCAAGCAGTACGACCAGTTCGGCCTCGCCGGCAAGGTCACCCACTACTCGGCCGGCTTCCTCACCGAGGGCGGCGTGCTGACCGCCCAGGGCAAGGCAGCCCTTGGCACGAAGACCGCGATGAACTACTCGGCCGACCTCGACAACCCCGTGAACCAGAAGTTCGTCGCTGCCTACCAGTCGGCCACCGGCAAGATGCCCACGACCTACGCGATGGCCTCCTACGACGCGGCCCGAGTCATCGACATGGCCATCGAGAAGGCCGGCAAGACCGACTCGAAGTCCATCAACGACGCGATCGGCCAGCTCGGCGACATCGAGAGCCCGCGCGGCACCTGGTCGTTCAACGACAACGGCACCCCGAAGCAGATGTGGTACCTGCGCGAGGTCAAGGAGCAGGACGGCAAGCTCGCCAACGTCGTCATCGAGGAGCTCGGCGAGCTCGGCTGAGGCCGGCTGCCCGCTCGCACGCGACCCCACGGAATCGACAGACAAGGGCTGGACCTGTGCTCGACTGGTTCGACACCAACCTCGTCAGCATGGTCGACGGAGTGGCCTACGGCCTGCTGCTGTTCACGCTCGCGGTGGGCCTCTCCCTCGTCTTCGGGATGATGGACGTCCTCAACCTCGCCCACGGCTCGCTCTACCTCGTGGGCGCCTTCGCGGCCTACGCGCTCTCCGACGGCAGCTGGCTGGGCTTCGCGCTCGCCATCGCCGTCGGGGTCGTCGCCGGCGTGCTGGGTGGCGGCCTGCTCGCGGCGATGACGGCTCCGCTGTCGACCAGAGGGCACCTCGACCAGGCCGCGCTCACCCTCGGCGTCTCGCTCATCGCCGCCGAGGTCATGGTGATGCTCTTCGGTGCCGAGGTCGTGCCCACCCAGCCGCCGGACGCCCTCGCCGGGTCGGCGTCGATCCTCGGCCACCGCTACCCCGTCTACCGGCTCGTCTTCATCGCCGTGGCCGGGCTGCTGGCGACGGCGGTCTACCTCGCGTTCGAGCGCTCGTCGCTCGGGGCGCTGGTGCGGGCCACGGTCGCCGACCGCGACATGGTGCGGGCGATGGGCGTCGACACCCGGCTCGTGCTGTTCGGCGTCTTCGCCTTCGGAGCCGCCCTCGCCGCCCTCGGAGGCACCTTGGGCGCACCGATCCTCGCGCCGGGTCCGGGCGTCGACGAGAACGTGCTCGTCCTCTCGCTCGTCGTCATCGTCATCGGCGGGCTCGGGTCGGTGAAGGGGGCACTGCTCGGGGCCCTCGTCATCGGCCAGGTGCAGACCCTCGGGGTGGCGCTGCTGCCGACCTACGCACCGTTCCTGCTCTTCGGCGCCATGCTCGTCGTGCTCGCCTGGCGCCCGCAGGGCCTCGTCTCCCTGGTGGGCCGGTCATGAGGGCACAGAGGGCGCAGATCGGCTACGCCGCAGCGCTGCTCGCGCTCCTCGCCGTGCCGTGGGTGATGGGGCCGTATGCCGTGGCCACCGTCTCGAAGATCCTCGTCTTCGCGGTGCTCGCCATGAGCGTCAACCTCCTGACGGGAGTCACCGGCCTGCCGACCCTCGGCCAGTCCGCCTACTTCGGCGTGGGTGCGTATGCCGGTGCTTTGACGGCGATCCACCTCACCGACCTCGGACCGGTCCAGGTCGTCGTGGCCGTGCTGGCCGGCGCGGCCGCGGCCCTGCTGACCGGTCCCGTGGCCGTGCGCGCCCGTGGTGTGCCGTTCCTCATGATCACCCTCGCCATCGGCGAGATCGCCTACAGCGCGGCCGGCCGGCTCGACTCGGTGACGCGCGGCACCGACGGCCTGTCCGGCATACCGCCCGTCGTCGCGGCGCCGGGACTGGCGCCGACGGTGAACGAGGGCCTGGTCTTCTACTACGTGCTCGCGGTGTTCCTGCTGATCTACGGAGCGATCGCGCTCCTGCTGCGCTCGCCCTTCGGGCTCACGCTGCGCGGTCTGCGCGACAACGAGGCCCGCCTCAAGGCGGTCGGCTACCACTCGACCGGTCACGCCTTGACGGCCTACGTCATCGCGGGCGCCGTCGCGGGGGCGGCGGGTTCGCTCTGGGCCTCGGCGCAGCGGTTCGTCGCACCGGGCGACCTCGGCTTCGAGGTGGCTGCCCTGGCGCTGCTGGCGGTCATCGTCGGCGGGGTCGGTTCGATGTGGGGCGCCTGCCTCGGTGCCGCCATCGTGATCATCGCGCGCGACTACATCGGCGGGAACCTCGACGGCCACGGGCCGCTGCTGCTCGGCGCGCTCTTCGTCATCGCGGTCTACCTGCTGCCGCGCGGCATCTCCGGGGGGCTGCGCCAGTGGCGGCGACCGGCTCGTGGGCAGGAGGCCTCGGCATGAGCGACAGCACAGCGGCGGCACTCGAGCTCGACGGGCTCACGAAGCACTACGGCAGCCTCCGCGCGGTCGAGGACGTGAGCCTGTCGGTGCAGCCGGGCACCCGGCACGCGGTGATCGGCCCGAACGGCGCCGGCAAGTCGACGCTCTTCGCCCTCATCGCCGGCAGCCTGCCGGCGACATCGGGCCGGGTGGTCCTGCACGGCGACGACGTGACCTCGATGTCCGAGCACCGACGGGCAACCAACGGGCTCGTGCGCACCTTCCAGCACTCCTCGCTCTTCCTGAAGTGCACCGCCCTCGAGAACGTCGCCATGGCCGTGCAGCGACAGCAGGGGTCGCACTGGTCGATGCTGCGGCCGCTGCGACGCCGGTCGGCGGTGCTCGACCGGTCGCACGAGCTGCTCGCGTCCATCGGGCTCGACGACCGCAGCGACGCTCCGGCCGGATCGCTCTCGCACGGCGAGCGCCGCCAGCTGGAGGTGGCCGTCGCGCTCGGCACGGAGCCCTCGGTGCTGCTGCTCGACGAGCCCGCGGCGGGCATGTCGGCGGCGGAGACGGCCCGGTTCAAGCAGCTGGTGCTCGACCTGCCGCGAGACATCACGGTGATGCTCGTCGAGCACGACCTCGACCTCGTCTTCGGCCTGGCCGAGGCGGTCACCGTCCTGCACCTCGGGCAACACCTCCTCACCGGATCGCCCGCCGAGGTGAGGGCGAGCGAGGAGGTCCAGCGGGCCTACCTCGGCGCCGAGGACACCAGCGACTTGTTCCCCCAGGAGGCACGATGACGGCGATGCTGGAGGTCCGCGGCCTGCAGTCCGGCTACGACGGCAGCACGGTGCTCGCCGGGGTCGACCTCGACGTCGCCCACGGGCAGGTGGTCGCGCTGCTCGGCCGCAACGGGGTCGGCAAGTCCACCCTGGTCAACACGGTGATGGGGCTCGTGCGGCCGACCCGCGGGTCGGTGGTCATCGACGGGCAGGAGATGGCGGGCAAGCGGCCCGACGCGATCGCCCGTCTCGGCGTCGGCTTCGTGCCACAGGGCCGCCGGGTCTTCGCCCCGCTCACCGTCGCCGAGCACCTCGCGGTGGCCGAGAAGGCCGGCCGCAAGGGCGACTGGGACCGCACAAGGGTCCTCGACCTGCTCCCCCGGCTCGGGGAGCGGCTGGGCAACCGCGGCGACCAGCTCTCGGGCGGCGAGCAGCAGATGCTGGCCATCGCCCGCGCGCTGCTCATCAACCCGCGGCTGATGCTCCTCGACGAGCCCTCTGACGGCCTCGCCCCGGCGGTCGTGCACCAGGTGGGCGAGGTGGTGCACGAGCTCTGCGCGACGGGGATGTCGGTGCTGATCGTCGAGCAGGACCTGCGCCTCGCCTTCTCCGTGGCCGACCGGGTCGTCGTGCTCGAGAAGGGCTCGGTGCGGCTCGACACGACCCTCGAGGACTTCCGCTCCGACCCGGGGCGGGCCCGAAGCCTCCTCGGCGTCGCCTGACTCACCCTTCTCGCGGTTCGGGGTATTCCCGCGCGAAACAGCACGCGGCAATACCCCGAACCAGCCATGCACAGGGGCGGCCTCGCCTCCCCGTCGTCCACAGGCGTATGCCGCCCGCTCGCGTTGTCGTCGGCGCTCTCCCGACGATCGGATGCCATGCGCCGGCCCTCGAGCACTCCCACCCCTGCCCAGCAGACGCGCACCACCCCAGAACGGCGCAGCACCCAGCCGTCCCGTCACACGAACCGGCCCGGCGCCGCGCGTCGCGCTCGCCGCATCGCCATCGACGCCGCCGCAGAGGAGCACGGCGGCGTCCTCTCCCGCGACCTGCTCCGCGGGCTCCGCGCCGACCGCCACGTCATCGGCCACGCCGTCTCCTCTGGCCGATGGCGCCTGCTGGGCGACCAGACGGTGGCGATCCACTCCGGCCCGCTGTCGAACCTCGGCGACCGGTGGCGCGCCGTCTGGGAGACCGGGCTGCGCATCGCTGCCCTCGACGGGGTGACCGCATTGCAGCAGGCGGGGCTGACCGGGTTCACGACCGACCTGGTCCAGGTGTCGATCCCGCATGGCAGCGATCCGGGTCCGATCGAGGGCGTTGACCTGCACCGGGTGATCCGCAGGGTTCCCCGGGAAGTCGTGCCGACCGGCATACCTCGCACCCGTCCAGCCGTCGCCGCCATTCGCGCGGCCCACTGGGCGGTGAGCGACCGGCAGGCCGCCCTGCTCCTGGCCATGCCGGTGCAGCAGCGCATCGTCACGCCCTCCCAGCTCAGGGAGGCAGCCTTCGCCGTCAGGGGCAGGACGCGACGGGCCTTCATCAAGCAGGTCGTCGCCGACATCGCCGATGGGGCGCACTCCCTGGGCGAGCTCGACTTCGCTCAGCTGTGTCGCGCCCGCGGACTGCCGGAGCCGAGCCGCCAGGTCGTCAGGCGAGGGCCCCGGGGGCGGGTCTACCTGGACGCGGGGTGGGAGGACGTCGGCCTCGCGGTCGAGATCGACGGCGCAGGGCACCGGGTCGGTCTCGCCGTCACGGACGACCTCCTGCGCCAGAACGCCGTCACCATCGGCGGCGAGCTGGTGTTGAGGATGAACCTGCTGGGCCTGCGCATCGAGGGTGACGCGTTCATGGACCAGGTGTGCCGCGCCCATCGCGACCGCTCCCGCCGTTCGGGGTATTCGCGCGGGCTGTAACGCTCGGGAATACCCCGAACCGGCGGCAGGGAGGTCAGGAGGCGCGGACGGCCTCGACGTGACGGTGCGCGGGGGCCTCGAGGCGGCGCTGCAGCGCGAAGAAGAGGTCGGCTGCCGTCGCGCCCGACCACTTCCGCGGCAGCAGCTCGGGCGCCAGGCCCGGGTCGAGGTAGGGCAGCCGACGCCAGGCGGTGAGCACCCGCACGTAGTCGGCGAACGCCTCGCCCTCGTCGTCGCGGTTCCGCCGCGCCTTCCACCCGGCCAGCACCGGCTCGAACACGTCGAGGAACTCCCGGTAGAGCGCGTCGAGGCTGTCGAGGTCCCACCACTTGGCCACCTCGTCCTCGACACCGCCGAAACCGAGGTAGTCGGCGCGGAACAGGTCGACGTAGTCGGCGAGGCCCTGCCGCTCCAGCACGTCGCGCGTCTCGGCTTCGAGGTGCCCGGGGGCCACCCACACGCCCGGGCCGACGGTGCCGAACCCGAGCCAGGTCAGCCGCGAGCGCAGCATGTGGCGCTTCTGCCGCTCCGACTCCGGGACGCTGAAGACCGCCAGCACCCAGCCCTCACGCAGGCTGGCGCGGGTCCGGTCGAAGATGCGCCGGTCGCCCTCGTCGAGGATCTCGCGCGCCCGTGACGACAGCGAGTAACCCGCCCTGCCGTCCACCCGCTCCGCCTCGAGGAGGCCCCGGCGCTTGAGCCGCGAGATCGACGACCGCACGGCCGGCTCGTCGACGCCGAGGCGGTCGAGCAGCCGGATGAGGGCGCTGATGCTCAGCCAGCCGCCCATCTCACGGGCGTAGAGGCCGTAGATCGTCACGATGAGCGCTCGCGGACGCGTCTCGGACGGCGCCGTGGTCAGGTCCTCGGCGAGGTCGGTGTCGGGCACGGCAGGACACTACCCGGCCACAGCCAGACGGGGAGGCGTGCGAGCGATTTATGCAGCACTCTTGACTGTCGTAACTGATGGAACATACTTGGGCACCGGAGGAAGCGCCGACGACGACGTCGCGCGCTCGACAGTGAGAGGCCCTGGATGCGACTCAGCCCGTCCGCCCACGTCGACACGTTCTGCCGCGACAACCTGCCGCCCCGGGAGCAGTGGCCGGTGCTGCGCTTCGACCTGCCGGAGGTGCAGTACCCCGAGCGCCTGAACTGCGCCGTCGAGCTGCTCGACGCCATGGTCGAGCGCCTCGGCCCCGACCGCCCCTGCCTCCTCGCCCCGGACGGGACGCGCTGGACCTACGGCGAACTGCTCGAGCGGGCCAACCGCATCGCCCACGTCCTCGTCGACGACCTCGGCCTGGTGCCCGGCAACCGCGTGCTGCTGCGCGGCCCCAACAACCCGGGGCTGGTCGCCTGCTGGTTCGGAGTGCTCAAGGCCGGCGGCGTGGTCGTCCCCACCATGCCGATGCTCCGGGCCGGTGAGCTCTCCACCATCGGCTCGATCGGGCAGTTCCAGCTCGCCCTGTGCGACAGCCGGTTCACCGACGACCTCGAGGCAGCCCACATCCCCGACCTGCGCACCGTGACCTACGGCGCCACCGGCGACAGCGGCGAGCTCGACACCCTCGCTGCCGCCAAGCCGGGCGACTTCACCAACGTCGACACCGCCGCCGACGACGTCTCCATGCTCGCCTTCACCTCCGGCACCACCGGCCGCCCGAAGGCGACCATGCACTTCCACCGTGACGTGCTCGCCAACGCCGACACCTTCTCCCACCACGTGCTGCGGCCCGAGGCCGACGACGTCTTCACCGGCACCCCGCCCATCGCGTTCACCTTCGGCCTCGGCGGGCTGGTGGTCTTCCCGATGCGGGTCGGCGCGGCCACCCTGCTGGTCGAGCGCGCCACCCCCGACCAGCTCGCCGAGCTGATCGAGCAACACGGCGTGACGGTCTGCTTCACCGCGCCCACGGCATACAAGGCCATGGTGGCGAGCGGCAACGCGAGCCGGCTGGCCTCCCTGCGCCGCGCCGTCTCGGCCGGGGAGCACCTGCCCCGCGCGACCTGGGAGGCGTTCCGCGAGGCCACCGGCGTCCGGCTCATCGACGGCATCGGCGCTACCGAGATGCTGCACATCTTCATCTCCGCCGCCGACGACGACATCCGCCCCGGCGCCACCGGCAAGCCCGTGCCCGGCTACGTCGCCAAGGTCGACGACCTCGACGGCAACGAGGTGCCCGACGGCGAGCCCGGTCGCCTGGCCGTGCAGGGACCGACGGGCTGCCGCTACCTGGCTGACGACCGCCAGCTCGTCTACGTCCAGGACGGCTGGAACGTCACCGGCGACACCTTCGTCCGCGACGAGGACGGCTACTTCTGGTACCAGGCGCGCAGCGACGACATGATCATCTCCTCCGGCTACAACATCTCGGCGCCGGAGGTCGAGGAGGCGCTGATGGCGCGCGCCGACGTCATGGAGTGTGCGGTCGTCGCCTCCCCCGACGAGGCGCGCGGGCACGTCGTCAAGGCCTTCGTCGTGCCGGCAGGCGGGCTGGAGTCACTCCCCGACGAGGCGTCGCGCACCGCCCGCGCCACGGAGCTGCAGGACCACGTGAAGTCGGTGATCGCGCCCTACAAGTACCCGCGCGTCATCGAGTTCGTCGACACCCTGCCGCGCACCTCCTCGGGCAAGCTCCAGCGGTTCAGGCTGCGCCAGCTCGAGCACCAGAAGGCCGGCGAGCCGGCACGGTGACCCAGCCCGCGACGCAGCCCTCGATCCGGGTCGAGCGAACGGTGGAGTGGCCGGACACCGACGCCGCCGGTCACTACCACCACTCCAGCGTCATCCGCTGGGTCGAGGCTGCCGAGTCGGAGCTGCACCTCGCCCTCGGCCTGCCCGAGCTGTTCGGCCACGTGCCGCGGGTGCACTACGAGGTCGACTACCTCGAGCGCCTGTGGTTCCGCGACCAGGTGGTGGTGGAGCTGCGCATCGCGCAGGTCGGGCGCACGTCGCTGACCTACGACTTCGAGGTATGCCGCGGCGAGACGCCCGCTGCCCGCGGGCGCCTCGTGTGCGTGCGCTCCGAGCCTGCAGGCGAGGGCGCCCAGCCCTGGCCGGACGACGTGGCGGCGATCCTGCGCGGCGAGGAACCCCCGCGCACCTGAG
>NZ_DATBMI010000188.1:0-7421 GCF_036554925.1 Pedococcus sp. | reverse complement strand
CAAGGTCGTGCAGGACGCCGCCACGGCGATCAACCGCTACCCCGACATGGCCGTCACCGAGCTCACCCAGGCCCTGGCCGACACCCTCGGGGTGCCGGTCGAGCACATCGCGACCGGCACCGGCAGCGTCGGCGTGCTCGGCCAGATCATCCAGGCCACCTGCGACCCCGGCGACGAGGTCGTCTTCGCGTGGCGCTCCTTCGAGGCGTACCCGATCGTCACGGCTCTCGCCGGCGCGAAGGCCGTCATGGTCCCCCTCGACGAGCACTGTCGACACCGCCTCGACGCGATGCGCGACGCGGTCACCGACCGCACCCGCGTGGTGCTGGTGTGCACCCCCAACAACCCGACCGGGCCGATCGTGCACCACGACGAGCTCGAGCGGTTCCTCGACGAGGTCCCGGCCGACGTGCTCGTCGTCATCGACGAGGCCTACCTCGAGTTCGTCCAGGACGAGCAGGCGCCCGACTCGCTGGCCCTCTACCGCGACCGCCCCAACGTCGTGGTCCTGCGGACCTTCTCGAAGGCCTACGGCCTCGCCGGTCTGCGGGTCGGGTATGCCGTGGCGCACGAGCCCGTGGCCGCCGCCCTGCGCAAGACCGCCGTCCCGTTCGGCGTGAACTCGCTCGCCCAGGCGGCGGCAGTGGCCTCGCTCGGCGCGTTCGACGAGCTCAAGGAGCGGGTCGACGCCATCGTCGCCGAGCGGACCCGGGTCGAGGAGGCGCTGCGCATGCAGGGCTGGTTCATCCCCGAGACCCAGGCGAACTTCGTGTGGTTCCCCCTCGGTGACCGCAGCGCCGCGTTCGCCCAGGCTGCCCAGGAGGCCGGGCTGACGCTGCGGCAGTACGGCAATGACGGCGTGCGGGCCACCATCGGCGAGCCCGAGGCGAACGGCGTGCTCATCGAGGTGGCCCGCAGGTTCCTGGGCGAATAGTCCGATTGGCCTGCGTTCGCGCCGACTGGCGTGCGCGGCATACGGAAACTTTGCTTTTGGCCTCTTCCCCCGGGCGCCTCCCCCGTACAGACTGACCGCGTCGCTGCCGACAGGGGAGCGCCATCGTCGCGTGACCTGCGCGGCGGAGGGAGCCGCGCGGATCGCCCGGCTGGGGAGGAAAGGACACTGCCAGTGACCACACGACGCATTGCGCGCCGGGGAGTCACGGTGGTCGCCGGGTTCGCTGTTGCTGGACTGGTCGCAGGTGCTGCTGCCCAGACCGCATCGGCCGGCCAGGGCGACCCCCGGGGATCCATCGAGAGGGCACCGAAGGCACACACGACCAAGGACAAGGCCAAGAAGTCCACGTCGGGGGACAAGCTCGGCTCGCACGACCGGGAGCTGCTCGCGAAGGCGGAGAGCCGGGGCGCCAAGCGCGTCACCGTCATGCTCGCCACGGGTCAGGGTGCGACGAAGGAGGTCGTCCAGCAGGTCAAGGCGGCCGGCGGCCACACGGCCACGGTCAACGACCGCATCGGCTACGTGCGCGCCAGCGTCCCGACCGGCTCGGTGACCAAGGTCGCCGGGCTGGCCAAGGTGATCGCGGTCGACCTCGACGAGTCGATCCCCCTGCCCGACCCCGAGGCACAGACCGGTCGAGGCGGAGCGGTGGCGGCGGTGGCCGGCCCGGGCGCCGGCACCCCGGACGACAACCCCTACATGCCGACCCGTGACACCGGCTCCGTCGCCTTCAAGACGGCACATCCCACCTGGGACGGGCGCGGGGTGACCATCGGCGTCCTCGACTCCGGTGTCGACCTCGACCACCCGGCGCTGAAGACCACCAGCACCGGCGAGCGCAAGATCGTCGACTGGGTGACGGCGACCGACCCGGTCTTCGACAGCGACGGCACGTGGCGGGCGATGCTCACGACGGTCCAGGCGACCCCGACCTTCACGGTCCCGAACGCCGGGACGTGGACCGCCCCGGCCGCCGGTGAGTACCGCTTCAACCGGTTCTCCGAGGCGATCACCGCGGCGAGCGAGCCCGGTGGCGACGTCAACCGCGACGGTGACACCACCGACCGGTTCGGCATCCTCTACAACACCTCGACCCACGACATCTGGGTCGACGCCAACCAGGACCAGGCCTTCACGGCCGCCGAGATGATGCGTCCCTACAAGGAGCGCTTCGACATCGGCCACTTCGGCACGGACAACCCGTCGACGCCGGTCGTGGAGAGCATGCCCTTCACCGTCGAGTACCGCGAGGACGTCGACCTCTCGCCCTACCAGGACCCCTCGCTGCCGCCGACCACCGACTTCGTCAACATCGGCATCGTCGAGGACGCCCATGGCTCGCACGTCGCGGGCATCGCGGCGGGGCACAGCCTCTTCGGCGGCGAGATGGACGGCCAGGCCCCCGGCGCCAAGATCGTCTCCTCCCGTGCCTGCACGTGGGGTGGCGGCTGCACCGCCGCCGCGCTGACCGACGGCATGGTGGACCTCGTCGCCAACCGTGGGGTGGACGTGGTCAACATGTCCATCGGCGGCCTGCCGGCGCTCAACGACGGCAACAACGCACGGGCCGAGCTCTACGACCGGCTCATCTCCGTCTACGGCGTGCAGCTGGTCATCTCGGCCGGCAACAGCGGCCCCGGCATCAACAGCGTCGGTGACCCCTCGGTGGCGAACGACGTCATCAGCGTGGCCTCCTCGATCACGAAGGAGACGTGGCTGGCCAACTACGGCGCGGTGGTCTCCTCGCCGATCAACGTGCACAACTACTCCTCGCGCGGCCCGCGCGAGGACGGTGGGTTCAAGCCGAGCATCATGGCGCCGGGTTCGGCGGTCTCGACGGTGCCGCAGTGGCTCAAGCAGCCGGACCTGGCGGAGGCCGGGTACACGCTGCCCTACGGCTACGCGATGTTCAACGGCACGTCGATGGCTTCGCCGCAGACCGCCGGCGCTGCAGCCCTGCTGCTCTCGGCGTCCTTCGACCGCGGCCTCTCGGTGACCCCGAGGCAGCTGCGCGAGTCGCTGTACAGCTCGGCGAACTTCGTCAAGGGCCTCGAGCCGATCTCCCAGGGCACCGGTCAGGTGGACGTGCCGGGCGCGTGGGCGCTGGTCCAGAAGAGCCCGAAGCCCGCGGACTACAGCGTCTCGGCTCCGGTCTGCACCCCGATCTCGGACTTCCTGGCGGTCCCCGACCGCGGCCAGGGCGTCTACAACCGCTGTGCGGCGGGTGAGGGCGGCCAGGTCGTGGGCAAGTCCATGACCTACAAGGTCGACGTGACCCGGACCTCCGGCGGCAGCAAGGCCGTCAAGCACGACATCCGGCTGGTCGGCAACGACGGCACCTTCTCGGCTCCGCGCTCGGTCACCCTCCGCCTGGACCGCAAGGCCCGGCTCGCGGTGAAGGCCAAGCCGACCGGGAAGGGCGACCACTCCGCGATCCTGGAGATCGACGACCCGGCGACGCCGGTGGTCGACCACCGGGTGCTGCTGACCGTCGTGGCCTCCGAGGACCTCGCCGCCCCGTCGTTCACCCGGAGCACGAGCGGCTCGGTCGAGCGCAACCTCACGAAGAAGGTGTTCGTGACGGTGCCGCCCGGGGCCCAGGCGCTGCAGGTGAACCTCAGCGGCATCGCCACGAACAGCCAGGTCCGCTGGATCGCCTACAACCCCTACGGGGTGCCGGTCGAGTCCACGTCGTCGCTGGTGTGCTTCACCAACTTCAGCAACCCGGCGACGTGCAACCCGACGTCCCGCAACTACGCGGACCCGCTGCCGGGCGTCTGGGAGCTCCAGGTGGAGGCGCGGCGCACCACGCCGTTCCTGACCAACCCGTTCACGCTGACGGCGGCGGCGCAGGGCGTCACGGTCGACCCGGCCACGCAGACCCTGGCCAGCGTCAAGCAGGGTCAGGCGACGCCCGTCTCGTGGACGGTGACCAACGCGTTCGGGGCTGTCACGCTCACTCCGCAGGGTGGGCCGCTCGGCAGCTCGGTGGCCGGGCGCAAGTCCATCGCCACCGGTGAGTCGCAGGAGTTCACGGTCACGGTGCCGGCAGGGGCAACCCGTCTCGACGCCTCCATCGGCAACCCGTCCGACGTCGGCGCCGACCTCGACCTCTACCTGTACAACGCCGCCGGGACCCTGGTGGCGCAGCAGGCGGACGGTGACGCCGAGGAGGCCGTGTCGCTGGCGAACCCGCCCGCGGGCACCTACACGGTCGTGGTCGACGGCTACGAGATCCCCTCGGGGACCACGGAGTACGACTACCGCGACGTGTTCTTCTCGCCCGCACTCGGCTCCCTGACGGTGCCGGGCACGGCGGTCAGCCTGGCGCGCGGTGCGTCGACGACGGTGACCGGCCAGCTGACGGCGAACGCCGCCCCGGCCACCGGTCGCCAGCTCTTCGGCGAGATGCGGGCCGTCTCGTCCGAGGGCGCCGTCCTCGGCACCGGTGCGGTGGTGGTCAGCGCGGTCACCCCGTGACCGGCTGACCCAGCCTGAGCACAAGGCGGCCCCCGGCACACCTCACGGTGCGCCGGGGGCCGTTCCGCGTTCCTAGGCGAGCCGCTCGCTGACCTGGAACGGCTGGCCCTGCTGGCAGGTGGTCACGGCGTGGTCCAGCGGCGCGCCCCGCACGGTGACCCGCTGCCCGGGCTTGATCCCGGCGACGGCGCCGATGAGCAGCAGGGCCTGCTGGGTGCTCGCGCCGTCGGGCGTGAGCAGCAGGCAGCCCGCCTCGACCCCGGCGCTGACGGTGCCGGTCACGGTCATCAGCCGGCCGCGCCCGCTGGAGGGGAGGGTGGGGCTCTCCGGGTTGAAGGGGGTGCTGGAGGTGGCGCCCGGGGTGGGGGTGGACGACGTCGACGACCCGGCGGGGGTGCTCGGCGACGCCGCTCCACCGCCGGTGTCGGGCGACCCGCAGGCGGCGGCGAGCAGCACCCCGGCAGCGACCAGGCCGGCGGTGCCCGCCAGCGCGCGACCCGAGGGCGCGCGGCCCGCGAGCGCGCCTGTGCGGGTCTCCTGTCCGGGGGCGACGGTCCTCATCTGGCCATCCTCGCCCGGCAGTCGCGGCGCCGCAACGGCCCGGTCCACGGGCTCGGCCCGCCGCCACGGCGGGGTGGCCGCGCGCGGCATACAGTGATCGTCATGGTCGACACCTGGCTGCCCGCATATCTGCCCAACCCCGACCGCTACGGCCCGATGCCCTACCGCCAGGTGGGCACCAGCGGCCTGCGCCTGCCCGCCATCTCCCTCGGCATGTGGCACAACTTCGGCGACGACAAGCCGTTCGACGTGCAGCGGGCCATCCTGCGTCGCGCCTTCGACATCGGCATCACCCACTTCGACCTCGCCAACAACTACGGCCCGCCGTACGGCTCGGCCGAGACCAACTTCGGCCGGCACTTCCAGGACGACTTCAGGCGCTTCCGCGACGAGCTCGTCATCAGCTCCAAGGCCGGCTACGACATGTGGCCCGGCCCCTACGGCGACGGTGGCTCGCGCAAGTACCTCATGGCGAGCCTGGACCAGACGCTGCAGCGCACGGGCCTGGACTATCTCGACATCTTCTACAGCCACCGCCCCGACCCCGACACCCCGCTCGAGGAGACGATGGGGGCGCTCGCGAGCATCGTCCACCAGGGCAAGGCGTTGTATGCCGGCATCTCCAGCTACAGCCCGGAGCTCACCGCCCGCGCGGCGGACCTGCTCAAGGAGATGGGTGTCCCACTGCTCATCCACCAGCCGAGCTACTCGATGCTCAACCGCTGGATCGAGGGTGGGCTGCTCGACACCCTCGGCGAGCGGGGCATCGGCTGCATCGCCTTCAGCCCGCTCGCGCAGGGCATGCTGACCAACAAGTACCTCGGCGGCATCCCCGAGGGGTCGCGGGCCAGCCAGGGCAAGTCGCTCTCGCCTGACCTGCTGACCGACGAGTCGCTGACGCACGTCCGCTCGCTCAACGACGTCGCGCAGGAGCGCGGGCAGTCGCTGGCGCAGATGGCGCTGGCGTGGGCGCTGCGCGACGAGCGGGTCACGTCGGTGCTCATCGGGGCCTCCTCGGTGGAGCAGCTCGAGGACAGCGCGGCTGCGGTGGCGAACCTCCGCTTCAGCGACGCCGAGCTCGACGAGATCGACCGCCACGCCGTCGAGGCCGGCATCGACCTCTGGCGCCCCCAGTCCCGCCTCACCTGACTGCCGGGGACGGTGGGAGGAGTCCGGATTCTGGGATTTTCCGGCCGCCCGGTACCTTGAACCCTGCAAGGCCCTTTGTGAGCGCCACCACACCAGGCGGCGCAGCCAAGCCCTGCCGCAGTAACCGAACGCGGTGACCCCGCAGGGGTGCCGCGGCCCGAGCCGATGGCCCCGGACACCCCGGCGGCCTGAGGGAACAGGAGTGCCTGTGAGCGACAATGCCGTCGCCAACGCCAGCACCGAGCAGGTGCTGGCCGAGCTGACCGCGCCGGTCCCCGAGGTGGGTGACGGCGGGCCCGAGATGGTGCAGCTGCTGACGCCTGAGGGCCAGCGCGTCGAGAACACCGAGTACGACCACTACGTCGCCGGCCTGGACGACGAGGACCTGCGCGGCTTCTACCGCGACCTCGTGCTGATCCGTCGCGTCGACGCCGAGGCCACCGCGCTGCAGCGCCAGGGCGAGCTCGGCATCTGGGCCAGCCTCCTCGGTCAGGAGGCGGCGCAGGTCGGGTCCGGCCGGGCGATGCGCCCGCAGGACTACGCGTTCCCGACGTACCGCGAGCACGGCGTCGCGTGGTGCCGCGGGGTCAACCCGCTGAACCTCCTCGGCCTCTTCCGCGGGGTCAACCACGGCGGCTGGGACCCGAACGAGAAGAACTTCCACCTCTACACGATCGTCATCGGCGCGCAGACCCTGCACGCGACCGGCTACGCGATGGGCATCCAGCGCGACGGCGACGTCGGCACCGGTGACGAGGACCGCGACGCGGCCGTCATCGCCTACTTCGGCGACGGTGCCAGCGCGCAGGGCGACGTCAACGAGGCGTTCGTCTACGCCGCGGTCAACAACGCCCCGGTCGTCTTCTTCTGCCAGAACAACCAGTGGGCCATCTCCGAGCCCAACGAGCGCCAGACCCGCATCCCGCTCTACCAGCGCGCCCGCGGCTTCGGCTTCCCCGGTGTCCGGGTCGACGGCAACGACGTGCTCGCCGTGTATGCCGTGACGCAACAGGCTCTCAACGCCGCCCGCAGCGGCAACGGCCCGACCTTCATCGAGGCCTACACCTACCGGATGGGTGCGCACACCACCTCGGACGACCCGACCAAGTACCGCGTCTCCGCCGAGGTCGAGGTGTGGAAGCACCGCGACCCGATCGAGCGCCTGAAGTCCTACCTCGTGCACGAGAAGAAGGCCGACCAGGACTTCTTCGACGCCGTCGACCGTGAGGCCGACGAGCTGGCCGCGACGGTCCGCGAGGGCTGCCTGAACATGCCC
>NZ_DATBMI010000143.1:0-21317 GCF_036554925.1 Pedococcus sp. | reverse complement strand
TGTTCGCCATGGCGGCGGCCTGCAGCCGGGCCGAGATGCTCCGCACCGACGACGCCGCCCGCGGTCGGTCGGCCTACCAGCTGGCGGACGTGTTCTGCCAGCAGAGCCGGGTCAGGGTCGAGGCGCTGTTCTCCGCGCTGTGGTCCAACAGCGACGACGCCGACGTCCGGCTCGCCAAGGGCGTCCTGGCCGGCGACTACGCCTGGTTGGAGGAGGGCGTCCTCGACCCGAGCGAGGGCACCGGGCCGTGGATCGCGTCGTGGTCGCCCGGAGCCAGCGAGGCCGAGTCGGTCTGGCGCACCTACCGCTGAGACCCGCTGGCCTGCGGAAGGCGGTGGTTGCCCGCGCGCCGCGCGGACGCGCCCACCTGCCGCAGGCGCTCCGCGACGATCTCGGTCATGACCCGGGTGGCAGGTGAGAGCACGGCCCCCTGCCGGTGCACGATCGCGAACGAGTCGTGCAGCCGGGGGCGGAGCGGAACCCAGCCCAGCCGGCGCGGCACCCGCTCGCCCAGCAGGTGGAGCGCGCCGAGCGCCACGATGGTGTCCGCCTCACCGCTGGCGGCGACCTCGATGGTCGTCTCGGTGTCCTCCACCTCGACCCGCGCCTGGAGCGCGTGGCCTTCGGCCTCGGCGGCGAGCGCGATCTGGGCCCGCGTCACGTCGCGCACTCCCCAGCTGGCCTCGGCGAGGACCAGCGGGGCCTGGGCGAGCCGCGCACCGCTCACCGGCCGCCGGAGGCGCTCGGGGTGCGCGCTGACGTAGACCAGCTCGTCCTTGAGGACGGGGTGCACGGCGAAGCTGGGGTCGGCGACCGGGAGGGCGATGACCGCGGCCTCCATCCGGCCGCGCCGCAGCTCGTCCTGGACGTCGAGGGAGTTCTGGCCGACCAGCTCGACCCGCACACCGGGGTGCTGCTCGAGCAGGCACAGCACGACCTCGGTGGCGAGGTAGATGCGCGCCGTCCCGAAGACACCGAACCGGACCGTGCCGGTCTCCAGCTCAGTGACCGAGCGCACCGCGGCACGCCCCGCGTCGACCGCCGCCAGTGCCTGCCGGGCGTGAGGCACCAGCTCGTGGGCAGCCTCGGTCGGGACCAGCCCGCGCCCGACACGCTCGAACAGCCTTGCGCCGAGGGAGCCTTCGAGAACCCTGACCTGTTCGGAGACCGACGGCTGGGCGTGGCCGAGCTCGGCGGCGGCGGCCGTCAGTGAGCCCTGCTCGTAGGCCGTCAGGAAGCAGCGGAGCTGGTGGAGCGTGGTCAAGGAATCTCCTTTGGCATACCCAGTCAAGATAGGCTACCTCGATACCCAGGGTCGTTCTTACCGTCGACCCATGAGCCTGAGCACCCTTCGCCCCCACACCGGCAACACCTCCGCGGGTGCGCTCCTGGTCCTGGGCTCAGCGACCTGCTTCGGGCTCTCCGTCGTGGCCGCCAAGGCCGTCTTCGCGACGGGCACCACGGTGCAGGGCATGCTGGTCGGGAGGTTCGCAGTTGCGGCGCTCGTCCTCTGGGCAGTCGTGGCGGCGCGCCGACCCGCCTGGCCGGACCAGCGGACGCTCCTCACGTGCGTGGGCCTCGGTGCCGTCGGCTACGCCGCCCAGTCCAGCCTCTACTTCGGTGCGGTGGCGAGCATGAGCGCGGGCACGGCTGCCCTGCTCCTGTACACCTACCCGGCGCTGGTCACCCTGGCGGGGTTCCTGACGCGACGCGAGTCGCCGACCCGACGCACCCTCACGGCGCTGGCCTGCTCGGCGCTCGGCATGGTCCTGCTGCTCGGTCTCGGCGGGGTGGACACCGGGTCCCCCACCGGCGCAGCCCTGGCCCTCGGCGCGGCCCTGACCTGCTCGGCGTACACCATCGCCGCCTCGACGGTCCCCCGTTCGGCGGACATCTTCGTGGTGACGGCCGTGCTCACCACGGCCGCGCTGGCCAGCCTGGCCGCCTTGGCCGGGGCGACGGGCTCGCCGCTGGGCCTCGGGGCCAGCCCCCTGGCCTGGGGCTGGATCGCCGCCTTCAGCCTGGTCGGCACGGTCCTCGCCCTCGTCCTGCACCAGTCGGGGCTGCAGCGCCTCGGCCCCTCGAGGACGGCGATCCTCTCCTGCGTCGAGCCGGTCGTGGCCGCCGTGTCCGTCGCACTCGTCTTCGGCGACCGGCTCACGCTCGGCCAGGCCCTCGGCGGCGCTGCGGTCCTGGGGTCCGTCGTCAGCCTCCAGTGCCGCCGGACCCGACGTGCGGTGGCGCACCTGCCCACGCGTCGGCACACCGAGAGGGACGCCCCCCACCCGTATGCCGCGTGAGCGGCCGGGGAGCGTCCCTCCCGAGAACGTGCGCGCGCCTCAGCGGCGCTTGAGCAGCTCCTCGGCGATCTGCACCGCGTTGAGCGCAGCGCCCTTGCGCAAGTTGTCGCCCACGACGAAGAGGTTGAGGCCCTTGCCCTCCGGAGCGGCCTGGTCGGCGCGCACCCGGCCGACGAACACCTCGTCGCGGCCCGCCGCCTCGAGAGGGTTCGGCACGTCGGTCACGACGACGCCGGGCGCGCGGCCGAGCAGCTCGAGCGCCTCCTGCGGCGAGAGGTCGTCGGCGAACTCCGCGTGGATCGCGAGCGAGTGCCCCGTGAAGACCGGGACCCGCACGCACGTGCCGGAGACCCGCAGGTCAGGGAGGTGGAGGATCTTGCGCGACTCGTTGCGGAGCTTCTGCTCCTCGTCGGTCTCCAGCGAGCCGTCGTCGACGATCGAGCCGGCCAGCGGCACCACGTTGAAGCCGACGGGCACGGCGTACACGGTGGGGTCCGGGACCTTCACCGCGCGCCCGTCGAGGGCAAGACCGGTCGGGTCGCCCGCGGCATACCCGCCACGCAGCTGGGTGTCGAGCTCCTGGACCCCCTTGCCGCCGGACCCGGAGACGGCCTGGTAGCTCGAGATGTGCAGGCGCACCAGTCCGGAGCGGACGTGCAACGGCTTCAGCACCGGCATGGCGGCCATGGTGGTGCAGTTCGGGTTGGCGACGATCCCCTTGGGGATGCTGTCGAGGTCGTCGGCGTTGACCTCGCTCACCACGAGGGGCACGTCAGGGTCCTTGCGCCAGGCGGAGGAGTTGTCGACCACGGTCGCGCCCGCTGCGGCGACCTTCGGGGCCAGCTCCCTCGACGCCGCGCCGCCGTTGGAGAACAGCGCGATGTCGATGCCGGAGAAGTCCGCGGTCGCGGAGTCCTCCACCGTCACCTCGCCGCCGGCCCACGGAAGCGTCGTCCCGGCCGAGCGCGCGGAGGCGAAGTAGCGGATGTCGTCGACCGGGAACCCGCGCTCGGCGAGGAGCGCGCGCATGACCGAGCCGACCTGTCCCGTGGCCCCGAATACTCCGATTCTCATGGGGCCAAGGATAGGTCGGCTCGGCGCTGAGGCGGTGGACCGCCCACTATCTGGCGCTACGGGGCGGCCACCGGCTCACGCGTGGCAGCGTGCGCGAGGTCGTCGTCCGTGGCGGTGTCTGTGGCGGTGTCTGTGGCGGTGCCTGCAGCCGTGTCGTCGGCGGCAGGGGCCTCCTCCACGACCAGCGCGAAGTCGTCGCCGTGCTCGGTCACACCGGCGACCACGGCCTGGTCGATGGCCGCGACGGCGATCTCGCGGCGCACGATCAGCGGGTCTGCGCTCAGGTCCTTCACGAGCGAGATCGCGAGGCCGACCATCACGACCAGGAAGGGCAGCGCCGCGACGATCGTGATGTTCTGCAGCCCGGACAGTGCGTCCTCACCACCGACGAGCAGCATGACCGCGGCGACCGCGCCGGTGGCGCCGCCCCAGAAGATGACCGTCTTCCGGCTCGGCTTGAGGGTGCCGCGCTCAGAGAGCGTGCCCATGACGATGGACGCCGCGTCCGCGCCCGAGACGAAGAAGATCGCGACGAGCACCATGACGATCACCGAGGTGATGGTCGACAGCGGCAGGTTGGACAGCATCGCGAAGAGCGAGCCCTCTGCGGTGGCCTGCGACGCGAGGTCGGTGCCACGGCGCTGCTGGTGGATGCCGGCGCCGCCGAAGATGGCAAACCAGACGAGGCTGACCACGCTGGGAACGAGCAGCACACCGGTGACGAACTGGCGCACGGTGCGGCCGCGCGAGATGCGGGCGATGAAGATGCCCACGAACGGGGTCCAGCTGACCCACCAGGCCCAGTAGAAGATCGTCCAGCCCGAGAGCCATTCCTTCATCGCGCTGCCGCCCGCGGCGTCGGTGCGCGCCGACATCATCGCGAGGTCCTGGAAGTAGCTGCCGACAGCGGTCGGGACCAGGTTGAGGATGAAGACGGTCGGGCCGACGACGAACACGAAGACGGCCAGCACGACCGCCAGCACCATGTTGGTGTTGGACAGCCACTGGATGCCCTTGGCGACACCGGAGACGGCCGACAGGATGAAGCACAGCGTCAGCACCACGATGATCGCGACGAGCAGGGCGTTGCCCGCCGTGCCGAGACCGGCGACGATCTCGAGGCCGGAGCCGATCTGCAGGGCGCCCAGGCCCAGCGAGGCGGCGGAGCCGAAGAGGGTCGCGAAGATCGCGAGGATGTCGATCACCCGGCCAGCGGGACCGCCGGCGCGCTTCTCGCCGAGCAGCGGCGCGAAGGCCGAGCTGATGAGCAGGGAGCGCCCCTTGCGGAACACGCCGTACGCGATGGCCAGGCCGACGACGGCGTAGATCGCCCACGGGTGGAGCGTCCAGTGGAAGAGGGTCGTGGCCATGGCGTTCTGGACGGCCTCGGCGTTGCCGGGCGCGCCGGTTCCGGGCGGCGGGGTCACGAAGTGCGACAGCGGCTCGGAGACGCCGTAGAACATCAGGCCGATGCCCATGCCCGCGGAGAACATCATGGCGATCCAGGAGACGGTCTTGAACTCCGGCCCCTCGTCGTCGCGGCCGAGCGGGATGCGGCCGAACTTGCCCGCCGCCAGCCAGATCACGAACAGGACGAACCCGCTCGCGACCAGGGAGAACAGCCAGCCCATGTTGTGCACGACCCAGTCCAGGCCGCTGGCCGACGCGGAGCTGAGCGTCGACGTGCTCAGGAAGCCCCAGAGGATGAAGCCGATGGCCAGCACGGCGGTGACGCCGAAAACGACCTTGTCGAGGCGCTGCGGCTCCTCGGCCGGGTGCTCCTCGATGTTCAGGTCGAGCGCTGGGTGGAGCTCGTCGAGGGGGGCGCCGTCGCCGGCCACCTCGCTCGGAGCCGTGGGTCCTGTCTTGGTCAGTGGTGTACTCACGCAGTTGCGGCGCCCCGGGTCGCGGGGCGCCTCTCCTTCGTTTTCTCGTCCGTTACGTGCCAGGTCAGTTCAGTCGACCTGACACTGTGCCGAAGAGGGTGGAAGGACCTCAACTCCAGATCAGGCGACGACCCTCGCGAGACACCGGAATCACTTGCGTGACAACGGCTTTGGGGTATGCCGTGAGCCTCGCCACAGTGCGCCTGCCAGGCCGCTGCGACCGCGGTTCAGGGCCCCGCGGCCAGAACCTCGCGGTCAGAACCTCGCGGGTCAGAACCCCAGGCGCTGCAGCTGCTTCGGGTCGCGCTGCCAGTCCTTGGCGACCTTGACGTGCAGGTCGAGGAACACCTTCTGGCCGAGCAGTGCCTCGATGCCGCGGCGTGCGTTGGTGCCGACCTCGCGCAGTCGCGAACCCCCTCGGCCGATGATGATCGCCTTCTGCGAGGGGCGCTCGACGAAGACGTTCACCCGCACGTCGAGGAGCGGGCTGTCGTCGGGCCTGCCCTCGCGGGGGACCATCTCCTCGACGACGACGGCCAGCGAGTGCGGCAGCTCGTCGCGCACGCCCTCCAGCGCGGCCTCGCGGACGAGCTCGGCGATCATCATGGACTCCGGCTCGTCGGTCAGCACGCCCTCGGGGTAGAGCGGGCCGGGCGAGGACGGGAGGTACGACGCGAGCACCTGGGCCACCTCCTCGACCTGCTCGCCGCTGACGGCGGAGCAGGGCACGATCGCGTCCCAGTCGCCGAGCTGGTCGATGGCGATGAGGTGCTCGGCCAGCCGGTCGCGGTCGACGCGGTCGGACTTGGTGGCCAGCGCCACGACCGGTCGGCGCTTGGCGCGCTGGATCTCCTTGAGCTCGCTCGCGATGAAGGTGTCGCCGGGGCCGATGCGCTGGTCGGCCGGCAGGCAGAAGCCGATGACGTCGACCTCGAGCAGGGTCTCGCGCACCACGTCGTTGAGCCGCTCCCCGAGCAGGGTGCGCGGCTTGTGCAGCCCCGGGGTGTCGACGAGCACCAGCTGCGACGTCGGGGTGGTCACGATGCCGCGGATGGTGTGCCGGGTCGTCTGCGGCTTCGAGGAGGTGATGGCGACCTTCTGCCCCACGAGCGCGTTCGTGAGGGTGGACTTGCCGGCGTTCGGGCGGCCCACGAGGCAGGCAAAGCCCGCGACGTAGCCGCTGGGCGACTCCACGCTCATGACACACCCTCCCGGTCGGTGGACTCCACCGTAGCCGTCTCTCCCTCGACCTCTGACGCCGGCGCCGGAAGCCGCTCCACGATGACGCTGGCGATCCGGTGGCGCCGACCGGCCATCCGCTCGGCGGTCAGGGCGAGCCCGGCCACCTCGCAGCGGGACCCGACGATCGGCACCCTGCCGATGGTCTTGCCGATGAGCCCGCCCACGGTGTCGACCTCGTCCTCCTCGATCGTCACCCCGAAGAGGTCCGCGAGGTCGTCGATGTCCATGGTCGCCGGCACCCGGGTCGTGCCGTCCGGGAGCTGCTCCACCCCCGGGGCCTCCCGGTCGTACTCGTCAGCGATCTCGCCGACGATCTCCTCGAGGATGTCCTCGATGGTGACCAGCCCCGCGGTGCCGCCGTACTCGTCGACCACCATCGCGAAGTGGCTCTGGTCGTGCTGCATCTCGCGGAGCAGGTCGTCGACCGGCTTGCTCTCCGGGACGTAGTGCATGGGTCGCATCTGGGTGGTCACGGGCAGGGACGCGGCGTCGGGGTCGGCGTTGACCCGACGGGCGACGTCCTTGAAGTAGAGCAGTCCGAGCACGTCGTCGGAGCCGTCGCCCAGGACCGGGATCCGGGAGAACCCGGAGCGCAGGAAGAGCGACATCGCCGACCGGAGCGTCTTGTCGCCGTCGATGGTGACCATGTCGGTGCGCGGCACCATGACCTCGCGGGCCACGGTGTCGCCGAGCTCGAAGACGGAGTGGATCATCTCGCGCTCCTCGGCCTCGATGAGGGCGCTCTCCCCCGCGAGGTCGACCAGGTCGCGCAGCTCCGACTCGCTCTGGAACGGCCCGTCGCGGTAGCCGCGTCCGGGCGTGACCGCGTTGCCGAGCGCGACGAGCAGGCGCGCCAGGGGCCCCAGCACGCGCCTGAGGAACACCACCACGGGTGCGGCGAGCAGTGCGACGGTGTCGGCGTGCTGGCGTCCGAGCGTGCGCGGGGAGACGCCGACGATGACGAACGAGACGACCGCCATGACGCCGATGGCCGTCAGCACGCGGGCCGCCGTGCCCTCGACCAGCTCGCTCACCGCGAACGTGATCAGGACGGCGGCGGAGGCCTCCGCGACCACCCGGACGAAGGCCAGGACCGAGAGGTATGCCGCGCCGTCACCGACGATGCGCGAGAGAGCCGCCGCGCCCGCACGCCCCTCGTCGCCGAGCTCCTGGGCGCGGATCCGGGAGATCCGCCCGAGGGCGGCCTCGGCCGCCGACAGCAGGAAGGCGATGAGCGTGCTGAGGAGCGCGAGCAGGACGAGCTGGGTCACCATGGTCCGCTCACGCCTCCGGACGACCCCGTCCGGCCAGGAAGGTCAGCAGCAGCTGTCGCTGCAGCTCGAACATCTCCTTCTCCTCCTCCGGCTCGGCGTGGTCGTAGCCGAGCAGGTGCAGGATGCCGTGCGTGGTCAGGAGCAGCAGCTCCTCCTCGGTCGCGTGACCGGCCTCGGCGGCCTGCTTCGCCGCGACCGACGGGCAGAGCACGATGTCGCCGAGGACGCCCTCCTCGGGCTCGACGCCCTCGTGGCCGGGGCGCAGCTCGTCCATGGGGAAGGACATCACGTCGGTCGGCCCCGGAAGGTCCATCCACTGCACGTGGAGGACCTCCATCGCGGGCTCGTCGACCAGCCGGATGCACAGGTCGGCACCGGGGTGGACCCGCATCTGCTGCATGACGTACTTCGCGCAGGACACCAGCTCGAGCTCGTCGAGCCGGTAGTCGGTCTCATTGAGAACGTCGACGCTCACGCTGGGCCCGCCCTCCCTGCTGTCGGTCGTCCCACCGGCCGTAGGCGTCGACGATGGCCCCGACCAGCCGGTGCCGGACCACGTCGTGGGGGGTGAGCATGGCGAAGTGCACGTCGTCGACCCCGTCGAGGATCTCCTGCACGACGCGCAGGCCGGAGCGCGTGCCGTCGGGCAGGTCGATCTGGGTGACGTCGCCGGTGACGACCATCCTGGAGCCGAAGCCGAGGCGGGTGAGGAACATCTTCATCTGCTCGGGAGAGGTGTTCTGCGCCTCGTCGAGGATGATGAACGCGTCGTTGAGGGTCCGGCCGCGCATGTAGGCCAGCGGTGCGACCTCGATGGTGCCGGCGGCCATCAGCCGGGGGATGGAGTCCGGGTCGACCATGTCGTGGAGCGCGTCGTAGAGCGGGCGAAGGTACGGGTCGATCTTGTCGGTGAGGGTGCCCGGCAGGAAACCGAGCCGCTCCCCCGCCTCGACGGCGGGACGGGTGAGGATGATCCGGTTGACCTGCTTGGCCTG
This sequence comes from Pedococcus sp., assembly GCF_036554925.1. NCBI lineage: Bacteria > Bacillati > Actinomycetota > Actinomycetes > Micrococcales > Intrasporangiaceae > Pedococcus > Pedococcus sp. Next base: position 12,546 of record NZ_DATBMI010000143.1, on the reverse strand, counting down.
GAGCGCGGCCACCGCCTTGGCCATGGCCAGGTAGGTCTTGCCAGTGCCCGCCGGGCCGATCCCGAAGACGACCGTGTGCTCGTCGATGGCGTCGACGTAGTGCTTCTGGTTCAGCGTCTTGGGCCGGATCGTGCGCCCACGCGAGGAGACGATGTTCATCGTCAGGACGTCGGCAGGGCGCTCGGCCGTCTGCGCGCGGAGCATGCCGATGGAGCGCTCGACCGCGTCGCGGTTGAGCGGCTGCCCGCCCTCGATCACCAGCAGCAGCTCGTCGATCGTGCGCTCGACCAGCGCCACGTCGGCGCTCGGACCCGTCATGTGGAACTCGTTGCCGCGCACGTGGATCGACACGTGCGGAAAGGCGCGTTCCATGGTGCGCAGCAACTCGTCGCGGGGGCCGAGCAGGGTGACCATCTGCACCTGCGGGGGGATCACGACGGTGTGCGTGGGGCTGGGGTGGGGTGCGCCGTCCGGCTGCCCCCCTGGCGTGTTCGGTTGATCGACGTCAGTCATGTTGCGCCCAGTCTACGGGGCGCTCATCCGGGCGGCCACGTCATGGAGCGCCCGCCCAGCACGTGCACGTGGGCGTGGAAGACGCTCTGGTGGGCCTCCCTGCCCGTGTTGAACACCGTCCGGTAGCCACGGTCGAGCCCCTCCATGCGGGCGACGTCCCCCACCGCGCGGACCAGCTCGGCGAGCTCGCCCGGCGAGGCGTCGACGAGGTCCACCACCGTGGGGACGTGCCGCCGGGGCACGATGAGCACGTGGGTGGGGGCCTGCGGGTCGACGTCGCGGAAGGCCACCGTGTTGGGGGTCTCGTGCACGACGGTCGCCGGGATCTCCCCGGCCACGATCCTGCAGAACAGGCAGTCGGCACCCGCCTGGGCGGCCCCGGCACCACTCTCGGCACTCTCGGCACTCATGGAGCCGAGCCTATCGGCGCGTCAACCTCCGGGGCGCGCTGCGCGTCGAGGGTGCGTGAGAGGGTTGGGCGTGGCCGAGCGGGGCGCAGGCGGGCGCAGCGACGTGGTGACGGCCGACATGGCCATCACCACCCTGTACGCCGAGCACTGGACGGGACTCGTACGGCTCGCCTGGCTGCTGCTGCGCGACGACCAGCTCGCCGAGGAGGTCGCCCAGGAGGCGTTCATCGCGGTGCACCGCCGCTGGGACTCGATTCGCGACCACGCCCGGGCCACCGCCTACCTGCGTCGCGCGGTGGTCAACGGCGCCCGGTCGGGGCTGCGCCACCGGGGCGTCGAGCAGCGCCACCTCGCGCGGGAGCAGAGCGAGCCCACGTCATACGGGTCGGTGCCCGAGCCCAGCCCCGAGCAGCGAGCCCTGGCCCGCGAGTCCCACGACGCGATGGTGCGGGCCCTCGGCGGGCTCCCCCAGCGCCAGAGAGAGGTCCTGACGATGCGCTACTACCTCGACCTGAGCGAGGCGGAGATCGCCGACGCGCTCGGCATCTCGGCGGGTTCGGTCAAGGCACACGCCCACCGCGGCCTCGCCGCCCTGCGGCACGGGATGGAGGCCGCGCGATGAGCGACCGCCACGACCCCACGGGCGACTTCATGAACCCCGACTACGAGCCCGGCGAGTTCGACCTCGTCGAGCGCCGGCTGCGGCGCACCCTGCACCAGGAGGCAGAGCGGATGGAGCCCACCGACCGACTCGACGACATCCTCGCCGCTGCGGGCTCCCGGGACGCGGGCACGCCGGGCCACGACACCCGCTCCCGCACGGGCCCGCCGCGCTGGCTCGCCCCGGTCGCCGCGGCGGCAGCGGTCGCCGTCATCGCGGGCACCCTCTGGGTGGTCAACAGCGGCGACGAGCAGGCGGCTCCCCCCGCCGGGCCGAGCGCCACCGGGTCACCGGCTCCCGCACCGTCGCAGTCCCCGGCATCGCCCGAGCCCAGCCCGAGCCCGCCGACCAGTCCCTCGCCCTCGAGCGCGCCGGTCACCGAGCGGGCCCTGCTGCCGGTCTACTACGTCGGGCCGGTGGGCGGCCAGCGCGAGGTGTGGCGCCTCTACCGGGAGTTCCTGCGTGGCGACACCCCGGCGACGGCCGGCGACGAGGAGAAGGCCAAGGGGGCCCTCGACCTCGCCCTGGACGCGCAGCCATTCAGCAACACGGACGGCTACCTCCAGCCGTGGTCGGGCACGACGGTCGAGACTGTCAGTGTGACCCCGCAGCGCATCACCGTGCGGCTCAGCAACGCGGGCTCCCCCGCCGTCACCGATGCCGACATCGCCCGGGTCGCCGTGCAGGAGCTCGTCTGGACGGCCCAGGCGGCGGTCGGCAAGGGCACGATCCCGGTGACCTTCGAGGTCGCCGACGGGTCGCCGAGGCTGTTCGGGCGGCTGCCGGCGGACGCGACCTACAACCGGCCGGCCAGCCGCGAGGAGTACTACCGCGACCTGGCGCCGATCTGGGTCACCGCGCCGGGCCGCGACGAGGTCCTCCCGGCAGGGAAGCCCGTGGTCGTCGAGGGCGAGGCCACGGTCTTCGAGGCGAACGTCAGCTGGCAGCTGAAGCGCGGCGCCACACAGGTCAGGAACGGCTTCGCCACGGCCAGCATCGGCGCGCCCGGTCGTGGCGAGTACTCGTTCAGCCTCGGGGTGCTGCCGGCCGGCAGCTACGCCATCCGGGTCTTCGAGATGAGCATGGAGGACGGCGACAAGGTCAACGCCGAGAAGCAGGTCACCTTCACGGTGAAGTGAGGCCCTACCGCCACCTGCTGGCGGCGCTCAGCACCGCCAGCGCCGCAGGGCCGGCGCTGGAGGACCGCAGCACCGTCGAGCCGAGCCGCACCGCCACCGCCCCGGCCGCCTCGAACGTCGCCAGCTCCTCGGGGCTGATCCCGCCCTCCGGGCCGACCACCACCAGCACCTCACCGGAGGCCGGCAGGGGCTGCGCCGCCAGGGGTGCCGCTGCGTCCTCGTGCAGGACGTAGGCCGCGGCCGCGCCCTGGATCCGCTGGGCCAGGCTCCGGGTGGTGGCCAGCGGCGCGAGCGCGGGCACCCTGCTGCGGCGCGACTGCTTGCTCGCGGCCTCCAGCACGTTCTGCCACTTGCCCCGCGCCTTCTCCCCCCGCTGGCCGCGCCACTGGACGATGCTCCGCCCGGCCTGCCAGGGCACCACCTCGTCGACGCCGATCTCCGTGGCGGCCTCGATGGCGTCGTCGTCGCGGTCGCCCTTGGCGAGGGCCTGCACGAGCACGAACCGCGGCGAGGGCTCCGGCTGGGTCTCCACCGACTCGACGCGCAGCAGCAGGGCGTCGGGCCGCACGCCCTCGACGACCGTCTCGGCCCGCGTGCCGCGACCGTCGGCGACGTAGACACGCTCGCCCGCGCCGATGCGGCGGACCGTCGCCGCATGGCGCCCCTCGCTCCCGTCGAGGACGAGGGTGTCCCCCGGGCCGAGCTGCGACAGCGCGCCGGCGCCGACCGTGAACAGCGGCAGGGTCATGGGAAGGGCCGGCTACTTGACCTTGAACGCGTCGCGCAGCTTGCCGAGCAGCCCCTGGCCGGCGGGCGCCAGCCTGCCCTCGGGCCGCTCCTCGCCGCGCAGGGCGGCGAACTGGCGCAGGAGGTCCTCCTGCTGCGCGTCGAGCTTCACGGGGGTGAGCACGTTGGAGTGCACGATGAGGTCGCCGCGGCCGGTGCCCCGCAGGTGGGTGACGCCGAGCCCGCGCAGCGTCATGGCGTCGCCGGGCTGCGTGCCGGGCCGGATCTCCAGCTCGTTGACCCCGTCGAAGGTGTCGAGCTTGACGGTCGTGCCGAGGGCCGCGGCCGTCATCGGGAGCTCGACGGTGCAGTGCAGGTCGTCGCCCCTGCGCTGGAAGGTGGCGTGCGGGCGGACGTTGACCTCGACGTAGAGGTCCCCGGGCGGGCCGCCACCCTGGCCGACCTCACCCTCCCCGGTGAGCTGGATGCGGGTGCCGGTGTCGACACCGGCGGGGACCTTGATCTTCAGGGTGCGGCGGGTGCGTACCCGGCCGTCGCCGGAGCACTCGAAGCAGGGGCTGACCAGCACCTCGCCGTACCCGTGGCAGGTCATGCAGGGGCGGCTCGTCATGACCTGGCCGAGGAAGGAGCGCTGCACCTGCTGGATCTCGCCGCGGCCGTTGCAGACGTCGCAGGTGCGTCGCGAGGTGCCGGGCTGGGCGCCGTCGCCGTGGCAGGTCTCGCAGACGACCGCGGTCTCGAGGGTGAGCTCCCGCTCGGCGCCGAACACGGCGTCGGCGAGGTCGATGTCGAGGCGGACGAGGGCGTCCTGGCCCCGCCGCTGGCGCGAGCGCGGGCCCCGCTGCGGGCCCCCGGCGCCGGCACCGAAGAAGGCGTCCATGATGTCGCTGAACGAGAAGCCCTGGCCGAAGCTGGCCGCGCCGCTGGCGTACGGGTCGGAGCCCATGTCGTAGGCGCGGCGCTTCTCGGCGTCGCCGAGGACGTCGTAGGCCTGGGAGACCTTCTTGAACTGGTCCTCCGCCTCCGGGCCGGAGTTGACGTCCGGGTGGAGCTTGCGGGCGAGCCGGCGGTAGGCGCGCTTGATCTCCTCGGGCGAGGCGTCCCTGGAGACGCCGAGGTCCTGGTAGTAGTCGTTCAACGAACGTCCTTCTCCGTGTTGCGGGGTGGGCTCACTGGGCGAGGATGCGGGAGACGTAGGCAGCGACCGCACGCACCGACGCCATCGTCGTCGGGTAGTCCATGCGGGTCGGGCCCACGACGCCGAGACCGGCCACGAGGTCCGAGCCCGTGCCGTACTCGGTGGAGACCACGGACGTGGTCTGCAGCCCGGCATACGGGTTCTCGTGGCCGATGCGCACGGCGACGGCGTCGGCGCCGACGTGCGTGGCACCGAGGAGCTTCAGCAGCACGACGTGCTGCTCGAGCGCCTCGAGCACCGGGCCGATGCTGAGGGGGAAGTCGGTACCCACACGGGCGAGGTTCGCGGTGCCGGCGAGGACGACGCGCTCCTCGCGCTCCTCGACGAGGGCGTCGTCGAGGGAGCGGACGATGGCGCGGACGAGGTCGCGGGCCGCCGGCTCGAACTCCTCCGGCAGGGACTGCAGCGCCGCCGACGCGTCGACGAGACGGTGGCCGACCGCGACGGCGTTGACCTTGGACCGCAGCCGGGCGAGCAGCGCCTCGGAGTCCGCGGAGGCGAGGTCGTGCGACGACTCGATGACCCGCTGCTCCACCCGGCCGGTGTTGACGATCAGCACGACCATCAGCCGGTTCGGTGCGAGCGGCACGAGCTCGACGTGGCGCACCGACGAGCGGGTCAGCGAGGGGTACTGCATGACGGCGACCTGCCGGGTCAGCGAGGCGAGCAGCCGGACGGTGCGGTCGACGACGTCGTCGAGGTCGACCGCGCCCTCGAGGAACTGCGCGATGGCGGCGCGCTCGGCGGCGCTCAGGGGCTTGACCGCGCTGAGCCGGTCCACGAACAGGCGGTAGCCGGCGTCCGTGGGCACACGCCCGGCGCTGGTGTGGGGCGCCGCGATGAGGCCCTCCTCCTCGAGGACGGCCATGTCGTTGCGCACGGTGGCGGCGGAGACCCCGAGGTGGTGGCGTTCGAGCAGGGCCTTGGACCCGACGGGCTCAGACGTCTGCACGTAGTCCTGGACGATGGCGCGCAGCACCGCCAGCCGTCGTTCTTCGCTCATGTGGCACTCCTCCGTCCCGAGGTCGATGGCCCGCGAGCGCTGCTGGCACTCGCATTGTCCGAGTGCCAAGTCTACGTCCTCTCCTGCGCCTGCGCCGATTCCCGGCGTGCCCGCTGTGGCCGAGGGCACAGCGGCCGTAGCCTTCCCCGGTGACTGACAGGTATGGCTCCGACGTGCTCTCCGGCGACTGGCGTGCCCCGCGTGGGGGACGCTCGAAGGAGGTCGAGGCTGAGACGGGTCTCGTGGTCGAGGACGTCGAGACCGGCTGGTGCGGGGCGGTGACCCGGGTCGAGAAGGCCGGCGGCATGCAGGTGGTCCACCTCGAGGACCGCCGCGGCCGGTCCAAGGGCTTCCCGCTCGGCCCGGGCTTCCTCCTCGACGGACGCCCCGTGGTCCTGACCGCCCCGAGGGCCGCCGCACGCGCCCAGGTGGCCGCGGCCCGGCAGGCGGCCTCGCGCACGGCCAGCGGCTCGGTCGCCGTCCACGGCGCGAAGGCCCGGGTCGCCAGCGGCTCCCGCATCTTCGTCGAGGGCCGTCACGACGCCGAGCTGGTCGAGCGCGTGTGGGGCGACGACCTGCGCATCGAGGGTGTCGTCGTGGAGATGCTCGACGGCGTCGACGACCTCGCCGCCGCCATCCGTGACTTCGCGCCGGGGCCCGGCCGGCGGATGGGGGTCCTCGTCGACCACCTGGTGCACGGCACGAAGGAGCACCGCGTGGTGGAGGCCGCCCAGCGCCTCCAGCCGTATGCCGCCCACGTCCGGATCCTGGGGCACCCGTACGTCGACGTCTGGCAGTCGGTCCGCCCCGAGCGCCTCGGGCTCGCGGCCTGGCCGGTGATCCCGCGCGGCCAGTCGTGGAAGCACGGGATCTGCGCCCACCTCGGGTGGCCCCACGACACGCAGGCCGACATCGCGCGGGCCTGGAAACAGATCCTCGGCACGGTCCGCAGCTACGCCGACCTCGAGCCGACGCTGCTGGCCAGCGTCGAGGAGCTCATCGACTTCGTCACCGAGCCGACCGGCCAGTAGCTGGGGATGTCCCGGCGCGTGCATCGCGGACGCCTGCGGGGTCGCTCCAGGCCTGCAGGGTCGCTCCACGCGCGGGTGGCTCAGGGTCCGCCCTGAAGGGCGCCCTGATCCGGCCCTGAGCACACCCCGAAGTCCGCACCAGCACCCCCCGCCATGCGTTTGACTGGGTGCAGCACCACTCACACCGGAGGACCAGATGACCAACCAGCCGCAGACACCGTCCGACGACAGCCCGGGCGCTGGCCAGCCGTACGGCGACGAGCCGCTCACCGGGCAGCCCTCCGGCGAGCAGCCCCCCGCCCAGGCGTACGCCGCGCCGGCCCCTCCGCAGCAGGGCTACGGGGACCAGGCTGGTCAGCAGGCCTGGGGCCAGCAGGGTGCCCCTGCGCCGGCCTACCCCCAGCCCGGTGCGCAGCCCCTGTCCCCGAGCGACGAGAAGACGTGGGCCATCGTCGCCCACCTCTCGCCGTTCGTCGCCTCGATCGTGGGCCTGCCGTTCCTCGGCCCGCTGGTGATCTTCCTGGTGTTCAAGGACCGCGGGCCGTTCGTGCGCCACCACTCCGCCCAGGCGCTGAACTTCCAGATCATCGTCGCGATCGGGCTGCTCATCTCGATCCCGCTGATGTTCGTCCTCGTCGGATTCGTGACCGCCGCCATCATCGCGGTCGGTGCGATCGTCTTCCAGATCATCGCCGCGATCGAGGCCAACAACGGCAAGTGGTACCGCTACCCGCTCACGCCGAACTGGGTGAAGTAGCGCTCAGCGCAGGCCCAGGAGCCGCCGCACGGCGGTGTCGGCCAGCAGACGGCCCTGCCTCGTCAGCACGACCCGCTGGCGGCGCAGGGCCGCACTGCCGTCCACCAGGCCGTCGGCGATGAGCCCCGCCACAGCGGCACGCCCTTCCCCGCGCAGGTCCGTGATCGGCAGACCCTCCACGAGCCGCACACCGAGCAGCACCCGCTCGTCGTACCGCTGGTCGGCCGTCAGGGTCTCCCGGCCGGCCGCCGGCGACACCCCGGACGCCAGCCGTCCGGCATACGCGTTGGGGTGCTTGACGTTCCACCACCGCACGCCGCCCACGTGGCTGTGCGCCCCCGGACCCACGCCCCACCAGTTGCCGTCGGCCCAGTAGCCCTCGTTGTGGCGGCAGCGTGCCTGCGGGGTGCGGGCCCAGTTGCTGACCTCGTACCAGGCGTACCCGGCGGCCTCCAGGACCTCGTCGGCGAGCTCGTACTTCGCGGCCTCGTCGTCGTCCTCGGGGGCCGGGACCTGACCCCGGCGCACCTGCGCCGCCAGGCGGGTGCCCTCCTCGACGACCAGCGCATACGCAGAGATGTGGTCGGGCTCGAGCGCCACGGCCGCGTCGAGGCTGGTGCGCCAGTCCGCCACGGACTCCCCCGGCGTGCCGTAGATGAGGTCGACACTGGTGTGCAGCCCGGCGGCGCGGGCCGCCTCGACAGCGCGGGAGACGTTCGCCGGCTCGTGGGTCCGGTCGAGGACCCGCAGCACGTGCGGCACCGCCGACTGCATGCCGACCGACACGCGGGTGAAGCCCCCCTCGGCCAGCCGCTCGAGGCCCTCGCGGGTCACCGAGTCGGGGTTGGCCTCGGTGGTCACCTCCGCCTCGGGGGCGAGACCGAAGACCTCGCGAACCCCGTCGAGCATGCGCACCAGGTCGTCCGGAGCCAGCATCGTGGGCGTGCCGCCGCCGATGAAGACGGTCTCGGCCGGCCCGGCGTGCCCGAGCACCCCACCGGCGAACCGCAGCTCGCCCACCGCGGCGTCGGCGAAGGTGGCCACGCTCGCGCCGTCGGCGCCCAGCTCGGTCAGCGTGTAGGTGTTGAAGTCGCAGTACCCGCACCGCACCGAGCAGAACGGGACGTGCAGGTAGATCCCGAACGGGCGCTCCGCCAGGGTCGCCAGAGCGGCGTCCGGCAGGGCGCCGTCGGGGGGCGCGGGGTCGCCCTCGGGCAGCGTGCTCGGCATGCTCCCAGTGTCTCAGCCGGCGCGGCGCGGTCCTCCGGCGACCGGGCGCCCGGCTTGTCGGGGATGCCCGACGTGTCCCTGCGACATTTCGATCGGGAGGCTGCTGGCAGCCGAAACCCCTTGCGGGACAGGGGTTTCGCGGCTACAAAGGAAGAGCGCACCCGCAGTAGCGAGAGCGCCGACACGGGGCTTCGGCCCCGGCCGGAGGGCCTCGGAAACTCATACTTCCCGAGGCCCTCACCCGTGTCGGGGGCAGGTCCGCCGCGCGGCGCCCGGGATAGGTTCGGCCTCGTGCTCCACCTCACCGACGACGACGTCCGCAGCCTGCTCCCGCCTCCGCTGGAGTGCGTCGACCTCGTCGCCGAGGCGCTGGTCGCCCTCGCGGAGGGGCGGGCCGAGGCGCCCCCCAAACCGGCCGTCCACCCCCTCCCCGGCAGCTTCGCCAACGCCATGCCGGCCGCCTGGCCCGAGCGCGGGCTGCTCGGCTGCAAGTGGATCAGCATCTTCCCCGACAACCCGGCCCGCGGGCTCCCGACCGCGTCCGGGCTGATGGTCGTCAACGACGGCCAGACGGGTGCGCCGCGTGCCGTGCTGGCCGCGGGCGAGCTCACGGCCGCGCGGACCGCCGCCGTCAGTGGGGCCTGCGTGCGGGCGCTGGCACCCGAGGCGACCGGGCCGGTGGCGATCACCGGTGCGGGCGTGCAGGCCCGCTCGCACCTGCGCGTGCTCGAGGCCCTCGGGTGCCACGACGTGGTCGTCTACGCCCGCCGCGAGCAGGCCCGGCACGACATCGCGGCCTGGGCGGCCGGGCACACTCCTGCCGTCCGGCTGCGCACGACCGCTGAGCCGGTCGAGGCTGTGCAGGAGGCGGCGGTCGTCATCACCGCGCTGTCCATCGGCGTGGAGGGAGCCACCCTGGACCCGGCCCGGGTGCGGGAGGACGCCCTCGTGCTCCCGCTGGACTACGCCAGCTCCGTCGGGCCGGACCTGGCTCGCGAGGCCCTGCTCGCCGCCGACGACGTCACCGCGTTCGAGGCGATCCGGGCGCAGCGCACGCTGGGCGACTACCCGAGCCCGTCCGCCTGGACCGGGCAGGTGCTCCAGAGCGCCGTGACCGGCGCCAGGCCGCCCGGGCGGGTCGTCTGCCAGAACCTCGGCAACGGCCTGAGCGACCTGGTCGTCGCCGACGCCGTCGTCCGCCGTGCCGAGCAGTCAGGCGTTGGCCACCCGCCCGTCACCGCGGCGACGTAGGGTCGGTCAGGTGAGCAGCATCGGGTGGCTGGACCTCGACGGCGTCGTCAACATGCGGGATGTCGGCGGGCTGCCGACCACTGACGGGGGCACGATCCGCCGGGGGCGCCTGCTCCGCTCGGACAACCTCCAGGACCTCACCGCGGCCGACATCCGCCACCTCGTCGAGGTCGTGGGGGTCACCGACGTCGTCGACCTGCGCAGCGACGTCGAGTACCACGTCGAGGGCCCCGGGCCGTTGACGAGGACCGAGCTCACCCACCACCGGCACTCGCTGTTCCGCGACGACGAGGTCGAGGTGACCGTGGCGGACGCCCTGGTGCTGCCCTGGCAGAAGGACGGCACCCGCGAGCGCCTGCGCAGCCACGACGACGACTACTGGGCCAGCCACTACCTCGGCTACCTCGCCGACCGCCCCGACTCCGTCTCCGCGGCCCTGCGCGTGGTGGCCTCGAGCCACGGCGCCACCGTGGTGCACTGCGCGGCCGGCAAGGACCGCACCGGCACGGTCGTCGGCATGGCCCTGGCGGTGGCCGGGGTCCCCGAGGAGGAGATCATCGCCGACTACGTCGCGACCGGGGAGCGGATCGAGCGGATCCTCGACCGGCTGCGCCACCGGCCCGCCTACTCGGACAACCTGCGCGACCGCCCCGTCGAGGACCACCTGCCCCGCGCCGAGACGATGGCCCGCATCCTCGAGGTGCTCGACGAGCGGTACGGCGGCGCCGCGGGCTGGCTGCACGAGCACGGCTGGACACCCGAGGAGACCGAGCTCCTGCGGACCCGGCTGCGCTCCTGACGGCGGCTACTTCTTGGACTTCTCCGGCGCGCTGTCGGAGGAGAGAGCGGCGATGAAGGCCTCGGGCGGCACCTCGACGGTGCCGATGTTCTTCATCCGCTTCTTTCCGGCCTTCTGCTTCTCGAGGAGCTTGCGCTTGCGGCTGATGTCACCGCCGTAGCACTTGGCGAGCACGTCCTTGCGGATGGCGCGGATGTTCTCGCGCGCGATGATGCGGGACCCGATGGCGGCCTGGATCGGCACCTCGAACTGCTGGCGCGGGATGAGGTCCTTGAGCTTGCTCGCCATCATGACGCCGTAGGCGTAGGCCTTGTCCTTGTGGACGATCGCGGAGAACGCGTCGACCGTCTCGCCCTGGAGCAGGATGTCGACCTTGACGAGGTCGGCCACCTGGTCGCCGTCGGGCTCGTAGTCGAGCGAGGCGTACCCGCGCGTGCGCGACTTGAGCTGGTCGAAGAAGTCGAAGACGATCTCGGCGAGGGGGAGCGTGTAGCGCATCTCGACGCGCTCCTCCGAGAGGTAGTCCATCCCGCGCAGGCTGCCGCGCTTCTGCTGGCAGAGCTCCATGATCGCGCCGATGAACTCGCTCGGGGCGAGGATCGTGGCGCGCACGACGGGCTCCCGGACCTCGGCGACCTTGCCGTAGGGGAACTCGCTGGGGTTGGTGACCTCGAGCTTCTTGCCGTCGTCCATGGTCACGTCGTAGACCACGTTGGGCAGCGTGGAGATGAGGTCGAGGTCGAACTCGCGCTCGAGCCGCTCGCGGACGATCTCGAGGTGCAGCATCCCCAGGAAGCCGATCCGGAACCCGAAGCCGAGCGCCGCGGACGTCTCCGGCTCGTAGACCAGCGCCGCGTCGTTGAGCTTGAGCTTGTCGAGGGCGTCGCGCAGGTCGGGGTAGTCGGACCCGTCGATCGGGTAGAGCCCCGAGAACACCATCGGCTTGGGGTCGCGGTAGCCGCCGAGGGCGTCCTGGGCTGGCTTGGCCAGGTTGGTGACCGTGTCGCCGACGCGGGACTGGCGCACGTCCTTCACGCCGGTGATGAGGTAGCCGACCTCTCCGACGCCGAGGCCCTTCGACGGCACCGGCTCGGGCGAGATGACGCCGATCTCGAGCAGCTCGTGGGTCGCCCTGGTCGACATCATCTGGATCCGCTCGCGCGGGCTGAGGTGCCCGTCGATGACGCGGACGTAGGTGACGACGCCGCGGTAGGTGTCGTAGACGGAGTCGAAGATCATGGCGCGCGCCGGGGCGTCGGCGTCGCCCGTCGGCGCCGGTAGCTGCCGAACGATCTCGTCGAGCAGCGGCTCGACGCCGACACCGGTCTTGCCCGACACCTTGAGGCAGTCCTCGGGCTCACAGCCGATGAGCCCGGCGAGCTCCTCGGCAAACTTCTCCGGCTGGGCTGCCGGCAGGTCGATCTTGTTCAGGACCGGGATGATCGTGAGGTCGTTCTCCATGGCCAGGTAGAGGTTGGCCAGGGTCTGGGCCTCGATGCCTTGCGCGGCGTCGACGAGGAGGACGGCGCCCTCGCACGCGGCCAGCGACCGGGACACCTCGTAGGTGAAGTCGACGTGGCCCGGGGTGTCGATCATGTTGAGCGCGTAGGTCGCGCCGTCGAGCTCCCACGGCATGCGCACGGCCTGGGACTTGATCGTGATCCCGCGCTCGCGCTCGATGTCCATGCGGTCGAGGTATTGCGCGCGCATGGCCCGCTCGTCGACGACGCCGGTGATCTGCAGCATGCGGTCTGCCAGCGTCGACTTGCCGTGGTCGATGTGGGCGATGATGCAGAAGTTGCGGATC
>NZ_DATBMI010000139.1:0-2222 GCF_036554925.1 Pedococcus sp. | reverse complement strand
TGGGCACGAGAATGGTACGGACCGCGTCCTTCACGAGCGACTTCGGGTACAGCCGCTGCAGCCGGAGCTGCGCGGACTCGGGCAGGTCGACGGGCCCGAACCGCACGTGGTTGCCCTGCACGCTGATGTCGCCGACCCCGGCCTGGCGGGCGACCGTGCGCAGGCGGGCCACCTCGATGAGGTTGCGCACCGGCTCCGGCGGCGTGCCGTAGCGGTCGACGAGCTCGGCCTCGATCTCGGCGAGCTGCGCCTCGTCGATGACGCTGGCGAGCTTCTTGTAGGCCTCGAGCCGCAGCCGCTCGCCCGGCACGTAGTCGTGCGGGAGGTGCGCGTCGACCGGCAGCTCGATCTTGATCTCCGCAGGGGCGGTCTCCCCCTCGCCCCGGAAGTCGGCCACCGCCTCCCCCACCAGCCGGACGTAGAGGTCGAAGCCGACCCCGGCGATGTGCCCGGACTGCTCGCCGCCGAGCAGGTTGCCGGCGCCGCGGATCTCGAGGTCCTTCATCGCGATCTGGATGCCGGCACCGAGGTCGGTGTGGCTGGCCATGGTCTGGAGCCGGTCGTGGGCCGTCTCGGTCATCGGCTTCTCGGGCGGGTAGAGGAAGTAGCAGTAGGCCCGCTCGCGCCCGCGGCCCACCCGACCCCGGAGCTGGTGCAACTGGCTGAGGCCCAGCACGTCGGCGCGCTCGACGATCAGGGTGTTGGCGTTGGAGATGTCCAGACCCGTCTCGACGATGGTGGTGCAGACCAGCACGTCGAACTTCTTGTCCCAGAAGTCGAGGACGACCTGCTCGAGCTTGTGCTCGCCCATCTGGCCGTGGGCGGTGGCCACGCGGGCCTCGGGCACCAGCTCGCGGATGCGCGACGCGGCCCGCTCGATGCTGCTGACCTTGTTGTGGACGAGGAAGACCTGGCCCTCGCGAAGGAGCTCGCGGCGGATGGCTGCAGTGATCTGCTTCTCCTCGTAGGCGCCGACGTAGGTCAGGACCGGGTGGCGCTCCTCGGGTGGCGTGGCCAGCGTCGACATCTCGCGGATACCGGTCACCGCCATCTCGAGGGTGCGCGGGATCGGCGTGGCGGACATGGCGAGGACGTCGACGGCGGTGCGCAGCGTCTTCAGCTGCTCCTTGTGCTCGACACCGAAGCGCTGCTCCTCGTCGACGACGACCAGCCCGAGGTCCTTGTAGCGGATGTCCTTGGACAGCAGCCGGTGCGTGCCGATGACGAGGTCGACGCTGCCGTCGGCGAGCCCCTCGACGACCTCGCGCGCCTCCTTGTCGGTCTGGAACCGTGAGAGTGCCTTCACCACGACGGGGAACTGCGCGTAGCGCTCGGTGAACGTCTGCAGGTGCTGCTGGACGAGCAGGGTCGTCGGCACGAGCACGGCGACCTGCTTGCCGTCCTGGATGGCCTTGAACGCCGCCCGGACCGCGATCTCGGTCTTGCCGTAGCCGACGTCGCCGCAGATGAGGCGGTCCATCGGCACCGACCGCTCCATGTCGGCCTTGACCTCGTCGATCGAGCTGAGCTGGTCGGGGGTCTCGACGTAGGCGAAGGCGTCCTCGAGCTCGCGCTGCCACGGGGTGTCGGGGCCGAACGCGTGCCCCGCGGTCGCCATGCGTGCGCTGTAGAGCTGGATGAGCTCGTTGGCGATCTGCTTGACGTAGCGGCGGGCCTTGGTCTTGGTCTTGTGCCAGTCGGAGCCGCCCATCTTGTTGAGGGTGGGCTGCTCGCCGCCGACGTAGCGGGTCACCTGGTCGAGCTGGTCGGTCGGCACGTAGAGGCGGTCGCCCGGCTGGCCGCGCTTCGATGCGGCGTACTCGAGCACGAGGTACTCGCGGGTGGCGCCGCCGACGGTGCGCTGCACCATCTCCACGAACTTGCCGACACCGTGCTGCTCGTGGACGACGAAGTCGCCCGGCTTGAGCTGGAGGGGGTCGACCTGGTTGCGGCGCCGCGACGGCATACGGCGCATGTCCTTGGTGGACCCGCCCTGGCCCGCGGTGCCGGTGAGGTCGGTCTCGGTGACCACCGCCAGGCGGCTGGCCGGCGCGAGGAACCCGGAGCCCAGGGAACCCGTGGTGAGGTGCACCATGCCGGGGGCGAGGTCGCCGAGGTCGGCGTCGAGCCGGCTCGGGACCTCCTCCCCGCCGAGGACCTCGTGGACGCGCTTGGCCAGGCCGTGGCCCTCGGTCACGACGATGACCCGCCAGCCGTCCTTC
>NZ_DATBMI010000110.1:0-8985 GCF_036554925.1 Pedococcus sp. | reverse complement strand
CCGCCGCCGCGCGGATGTTCCTGGTCCTGACCCTGCTCCTCGGCGTGCTGTACCCAGCCGTCATCTGGGGGATCGGCCGGGTCGGGCTGTCCGACCAGGCCGACGGCTCGCGGATCGAGCGCGGCGGTGTCGTGGTCGGGTCCTCGCTGCTCGGGCAGAACTTCACCGACGAACGCCACTTCCAGAGCCGGCCCTCGGCCAGCGAGTACGCCGGCGGTGTCAGTGGCGGCAGCAACCTCTACGCGTCCAACGAGGACCAGCAGGCGGCCGTCGCCGAGCGCCAGAGCGGGTATGCCGCGGCGAACGGGGGCGCTGCCGCCTCCGCCGACGCCGTGACCGCGTCGGCCAGCGGCCTCGACCCGCACATCTCGCCGGAGAACGCGATGGCCCAGGCTCCGCGTGTCGCCACCGCGAACGGCCTCGGTGAGGATGCCGTCGAGGACCTCGTGCGGAAGCACACCCAGGGCCGGGTCCTCGGCTTCCTCGGTCAGCCCAGGGTCAACGTCCTCGAGCTCAACCTCGCCGTCCAGGACCTGGCCGGCCGGTGACGCGGCCGACCCGCGTCGACCGCTGAGCCTCCGAGGGGCGAGAATCACAGCCATGGCCAGGGGAAAGCTCCGCGTCTACCTCGGTGCAGCGCCGGGCGTCGGGAAGACCGTCGACATGCTCTCCGAGGCCCGGCGCCGCAAGGAGCGCGGCACCGACGTCGTCATCGGCGTCTGCGAGACGCATGGCCGGAAGTACACCGCCGCCCTGATGGAGGGCCTCGAGCAGGTGCCCCTGCGCGAGGTCCCCCATCGGGGCACGGTGCTGCGCGAGCTCGACGTCGACGCGCTCCTCGCGCGCCGGCCCGAGGTCGCGCTCGTCGACGAGCTCGCCCACACCAACGCGCCGGGCAGCCGCCACACCAAGCGGTGGGAGGACGTCCACGAGCTCCTCGACGCGGGCATCAACGTCATCTCGACCGTCAACATCCAGCACCTCGAGTCGCTCAACGACGTGGTCGAGGCGATCACCGGGGTGCGGCAGCAGGAGACCGTGCCCGACGAGGTGGTCCGCGAGGCCGACCAGATCGAGCTGGTCGACATGTCGCCCCACGCCCTGCGGCGGCGACTCGCGCACGGCAACGTGTACGCGGCCGAGAAGGTCGACGCCGCACTGGCGAACTACTTCCGCGAGGGCAACCTCTCCGCGCTGCGCGAGCTGTCCCTGCTGTGGGTGGCAGACCGTGTCGAGGAGGGGCTGGACCGGTACCGCGCCGACCACGACATCACCGAGCAGTGGCCCACCCGCGAGCGGGTCGTGGTGGCGCTCACCGGCGGTCCCGAGGGGCGGACGCTGCTGCGTCGCGCCGCGCAGATCGCCTCCCGCGGTGCGGGCGGGGAGATGCTGGCGGTCTACGTCACCCCGCCGGACGGGTTGGTGGACGCGAGCCTCGAGGGTCTCGGCGAGCTGCGCCAGCTCACCGCCGAGCTCGGCGGCAGCTTCCACACCGTCAAGGGCGACGACCCCGCCGCGGCGCTGCTCGACTTCGCACGGGGCGTCAACGCGCGCCAGATCGTCATCGGCGCCTCGCGGCGCCGACGGTGGCAGGCGATCCTCTCGCCGGGGGTGGGGCAACGGGTCGTCGACGACTCCGGTGACATCGACGTCCACCTGGTGTCGCACGAGCTCACGCGCAGCACCCGGCCCCGGTTGTCGGTCGGCCCCACGGTCGGCCGACGGCGCAGCGTCGTCGGCTGGCTCCTGGCAACGGTCGGCGTCGCAGTCCTGACCGTCGTGCTGCACTGGTCGCGAGACCTGCACGACCTGCCGCTCGACGTGCTGCTCTTCCTCCTGCTCACGGTCCTGTCGGCTCTGGCCGGCGGCATCGGTCCGGCCCTCGTCGCCGCGGTGCTCGGCAGCCTCGCCCTGAACTGGTTCTTCACGCCGCCGCTCTACACCTTCACGATCTCGGACCCGCAGAACCTCGTCGTGCTGCTGGTCTACGTCCTCGTCGCGCTGGCCGTGTCGTCGGTGGTCCACCTCAGCGACCGACGTGCCGCGGCCGCCCGGGCGGCCCAGCGCGAGGCGGCCGCGCTGGCGGAGTCGGCGGAGACGCTGCTGGCCGAGCGGGACCAGCTGCCGGCCCTGCTGCGCCAGGTGGTCGAGTTCTTCGCCATGGACAGCGCCGCCGTGGCCCGGCGAGCCAGCGTGCGCGACCCGTGGGTGGTGGTCGCCGCGACGGACGGCTTCGAGGTCGACTCCATCGCTGCCGCGTCCGTGCGCGCGGCGATCGACGACGACCACACCATGGTGCTCGTGGGGCGGGTCATCAGCGGTGAGGACCGCCGCCTGGTGTCGGCGTTCGCCGCGCGGGCGGCGGTGATCCTGCATCGCGACGAGCTGGAGGAGCAGGCGAGCCGGGCAGCCGCCCTGGCCAAGGACAACCGCGCCCGCACAGCCCTGCTCGCTGCGGTGTCCCACGACCTGCGTACGCCGCTCGCAGGGATCAAGGCGGCGGTCTCCAGCCTCCGGCAGCACGACGTCGCGTTCTCCCCGGAGGACGAGGCGAGCCTGCTCGAGACCATCGAGGAGTCCGCCGACCGTCTCACCGGCCTCGTCGCCAACCTGCTGGACATGTCACGGCTGCAGAGCGGCTCGGTGGCCGCCCGCCGCGATCCCGTCGACCTCGCGGACGCCGTGGGCATCGCCGTCGACTCGCTCGCCGAGGGGGACAGGGTCCGGGTCCGCATCGAGGACGGCGTCCCCCCGGTGGAGGCCGACCCGGGGCTGCTGGACCGGGTGCTCGCGAACGTCCTCGAGAACGCCCTGCGCCACTCGCCGGGCCGGCAGGAGGTGCTCGTGCGCGCAGCGGCGACGCAGGACACCGTGCAGGTGCGGGTCGTCGACCGTGGCGCTGGGGTGCCCGACACCGCCAAGGAGTTCATCTTCGCTCCCTTCCAGCGGTACGGCGACGCACCCAAGGGCACGGGCGTCGGGCTCGGGCTGGCGGTGGCCAAGGGGCTCGTCGAGGCCATGAGCGGCACCATCGCGGCCGAGGACACTCCCGGCGGGGGCCTGACGATCGTCATCGACCTGCGGCGTGCGGCACGCACGCCCGGCCCGGCTGCGACGCGCCGGGCTGCAGCCGGCCAGCAGGCGCGCGTCACCGAGCCGACCACCGCCACCCCGACAGCTGACAGGATCGCTCCGTGAGCACTGTCCTCGTGGTCGACGACGAGCCACACCTCGTCCGCACGCTCGCCATCAACCTGCGCGCCCGCGACTACCAGGTCGAGACCGCCCAGGACGGCCGCTCCGCCCTGCAGGCCTTCCACGAGCGGGAGCCCGACCTCATCGTCCTCGACCTCGGCCTGCCCGACCTCGACGGGGTGGAGGTGCTGCGCCGGGTCCGGGAGGTGTCGGAGGTGCCGGTGATCGTCCTGTCGGCGCGCAGCGAGTCCGTGGACAAGGTCGAGGCGCTCGACGTGGGTGCGGACGACTACGTCACGAAGCCCTTCGGCATGGAGGAGCTGCTGGCCCGGGTGCGGGTGGCCCTGCGCCGCAACCGCGATGCCGACAGTCCCGAGCAGAGGCCCTTCGAGACCGGTCGCTTCCGGCTCGACTTCGCCGAGCGCCGGGCTGTCATCGAGGGCACCGAGACCCGGCTGACGCCGACCGAGTGGCGGCTCCTGTCGGTGCTCGCCCGCCGACCCGGGCACCTCGTCTCCCAGCGTGAGCTGCTGCGGGAGGTGTGGGGGCCAGGGTACGGCCGCGAGTCGAACTACCTGCGCGTCTACGCCAACCAGCTGCGGCGCAAGCTCGAGCCCGACCCCACCCGGCCGCGCTACCTCCTCACCGACCCGGGACAGGGCTACCGGCTCGTCGGCGACGATCCGGACTCCCGCCCCTGATGCGCCTCACCGGGTGATGCCCACCCGGGCGTCGAGGGTGAGGTCGCCCGGGCTGTTGCCCCGCTGGTGGACCTCGATGGCCAGTGAGTTCGCCCCGGTGACGACCGAGCCGGCCGGCAGGGCGAGCGTCACAGGTGTGGTCTCGTCGGCCCCGCCCAGGGACGTCGAGGCCTTGGTGGTGAACGTGACGGCACCGCTCGGCATGTTGGAGCGCGCCACCTCGACACCGTTGAGGTAGACCACCGCGCCGTCGTCGCGCAGCAGGTCGAGGGTCACCGCGGTCACCGGGGCCCCGGAGGGCACCGTGAACGTGGTGCGGAAGTAGTAGGTGTTGCGGCCGTTGGTCGCAGGGATGGTGGTGGCGTTCTTGTTCCTGAAGCCGAGGTCACCGACCCCCGTGGCCCACGCCGAGTCGTCGTATGCCGCGGCCCGCCAGGCCGTGCCCTGGTCACCGCCCGTGGCGAGGTAGCGCCACGTGGAGCCGAAGGGCAGCACCGTGGAGCCGCCACCGCCGCCACCGCCACCGGCGACGCTGTTCCTCGCCGCCGGGGTGCCGGTGCCGGTGCTGGCGCCCCAGCTGGCGGGGTCGGCGTTGTCGAGCGCCGGGTCGCGCAGCTCCAGCGACGCGCCACCGGTGAGCGCCGGCCAGGGCGCCGCCGCGGCATACGTCACCTCGTCGACCACGCGGGTGCCCTGGCGAAGCCGCAGGGTGCCACCGGCGTCGTCGAGGGTGCCCGGGTAGCGCCCGGCCACCCACGTCGCGGGACCGTAGGCCGCGCGGAACGCCGGGTCGTCCTTGACGAACACCGCGTGGGCTCCGGGGAGGAGGACCGTGCCGGGCGGGATCGAGTAGGTGCCGACGCCCTCCAGCACCCAGTCGGAGAGGTCGACCGACTCGGTCGTGGAGGGGTTGACCAGCTCGACGTACTCGGCGGCGGGGTCGCCCGGGGCGTACTGCACCTCGTTGATGACGACCTGCGGCGCGGCGCTCTGCGACACCGGGATCTCACCGGGCTTCGTGTGCGCCGCGACCTGGTTGCGCCGCTCCTGCACACCGTCGACGACCTTCTGCCGGCTGTTGGCCAGGCTGGGCGTGCTCCAGCGCTGGCGGTCGAGGGCGATGTCGGTGGCGCAGCACGTCGTCCACGCGTCGAACGTCGCGAGCAGGCCGTTGCCGACGAGGAACCGGTCGTGCAGGGTGCGGACCCGCCGGAAGTGCATGGCCTTGATCTCGGGCACGGCCAGCAGCGAGGCGAAGAGCTTGTTGAAGCTCGTCGTCGGGGTGACGAGGTCACCCTTGCCGTCGCGGCCCCCGGAGAAGATGCCGTCGAGGTCCCAGTGGAGCAGCCGCCACCGGCCGTCGCCCTGCTCGTCGCGGACGACGTAGAAGTTCTTGCCGCCCACGTCCCACTGGCGCATGGAGACGACGAGGGCCATGAAGTTGACCATCTGGCTGACATCGACGTGCTCGTAGAGCCACGCCCGCTTGGCAGGCGAGTCGGGCTTGTTCAGCCACTGGGTCAGCTCCCACGCGTCGGTGTAGTCGCCCTCGCCGTTCTTCTTGTCGAGGTCGAGGGACGCCTCCAGCTCGGCCGGGGTGGCGTAGGTGCGCAGGCCGCCGGCGTCGACCTTGTAGATCGCCCAGTCGTCGTAGCCGCGCTGGGCGCGCCAGACGTTGTCGTACTTCTCGAGCAGCTCGGCCACGCTGTAGAAGTCGCCGTTGCGGTGGGTGCGGACCATCGAGTAGCGCAGCGGGGCGTTGCCCGCGTCCTCGACCATGGACCAGCCCAGGCCGGGGACAGGGGCGTTCTTGCTGTTGAGCGCGAACTCGTCCATCGGGTAGGCGTAGGGCGCTCCGAGGTCGACGAGGTGGCCCTTGGGGAGGGTGACGTCCCACTTGACCTTCGCGTCGGTGCAGCTGCTCTGCCCTCGCACGTGCATCAGCGCACCGTCGAAGACCTTGCCCTTCCAGGCGACCACGGCGGGGGCGTCCACGCCGTCGCAGCGGTGGTTGGCCAGCAGGTCGGCGTAGTCGGCGTCGGCCATGAACCACTCGAGCACGGGGTACTTCGCGGCGTCCTGCTCGGGGTCGGTCGCCACGACGCCGTCATAGCGCCGCGAGTCGCCCTGCGCCGGGTAGGAGGCGGTGGAGCTCCCGTTGACGACGTCGATGCGGTAGCGCAGCAGCTGGCCCGCGGGCACACCCGGGACCGTCGCGCCATACACGCCGTCCCCGGCCCCGCCGGGGCTCGCCGCGTCGTCGAGCAGCGGCCGGGTGGCGTCGGCGCCGAACATCACCTTGGTCGTCAGGGTCGCGGTCGCGCCGGGGGTGATGGCGGCGGTGACCGTCACCGACTGGCCCGGGGCCGGGCGCTGCGGGGTGGCGGTCACCCCGGTGATCGTGGCGGGCGGGTTGAGCTCGACCGAGTTGACCGTCCGCGGCGTGCCGAGGTCGGCGGCGCTCGGCGCCCAGCTGGCCGCGCTCGCGTTGTCGGCTCCCAGGTTGATGAGCTCGAGGGAGGGCCCGCTGCCGTCGGGGCTGACCGGCCACGGGGCGGCGTCGTCGTAGGTCACGGTGTCGACGACCCCGGCCGAGGCGTCGACGAGGGTGACCTGCTCCCCACCGTTGGAGAGCGAGGTCCCGGCGTAGGAGAAGTCGGCCGGGAAGCCGTAGGCGGCCGAGAAGCCCGCCGGGTCGCCGGTGCCCACGATGCGGCCGCCGGGCGGCAGGACGGTGCCGGAGGGGAACGGTGCGGTCAGCGTGATGCCGGCGGAGAACGACCAGCCCGAGAGGTCGACCGGGTCGCTGCCACGGTTGGCCAGCTCGATGAACTCCAGCGGGTCCGGGTCGACCGCGTGGTACATCAGCTCCGAGATCACGACGTCGGTGGGCGCGGCGACCGCGGCCCCCGGTGCTGCGACGGCGAGCCCGGCGAGCACCGTCACTGCGGCGCACAGGCCGGCGACCCGGCGCGTGGCAGGTGTGGTCATGGTGCAGCCCCCTCGTGATCGTGGGTGAAGTCTCACGACGGGCGGGTCCGTCAGACAGCGTTGCGCAACGTAGGCGGACCTACGTCGAACGGCGCACCGGCCCCCACCACCAGCCCGTCTCACCACCAGCCCTGGCGCCGTGCCCAGCGGAGGAGCCACAGGCTGATGCCGAGCATGACGACCACGACGACGACCAGCTGGCCCACGTGGGTGCGGTCGTTGACGATGACGTTCATGCCGTACACCGACGCGATCGCGGTCACCGGCAGCGTGATGGCGGCGATGACTGCGAGCCGCTCCATGGCGAGCGTCATCTTGGTGGTGACCCGTGTCTGGTACAGCTCGATCACGCCGAAGAGGAACTGGCTCTCGCCGTCGGCCACGCTGCGGGTCCGCTCGAACTGCTCGCGCAGGTCCGCTGCGAGCCGACGCGTCTGCTCGGTCGTGACCCGGTCCAGGTTGGCCAGACGGGCGTAGATGTCGTGGCACTGTGCGGCCATGGTGCGCGCGACGAGCAGCTCGTGGCGCAGGAGGAACAGCTCCTCGAGCAGCTCCTCGGGCCGCTGGAAGTCGGAGTTCATGACGCGGAGCTCGAGGGCGGGGAGCCGGTTCGCCACCGCTCGCACCGCTGCACCCTGGCGGCGGGCCACCGCGGACACGACGGCGTACGACAGCTCGGCCGGGTCCGCGGGGTGGAAGCGGCCAGCGGCGATGCGCTCGCGGACCTGCTCGGTCTCGGTGGTCGTCTCCTCGAGGGCGACGACGGGGTTGCGTGGCCCGTGGACCGTCACGAGGTACTCCACGCCCACGAGCTGGTCGAGCTCGAGGCTGTGGACGTGGCCACGCTCACCGGCCAGGGGCGCGTGGACCACGATGAAGACGTGCTCGTCGTACGCGTGCACGGTCGGCACGAAGGTGCGCTCCCGGCAGGCGCGCACGACCATCGGGTGGGCATGGAAGACACCGGACAGGACGGCCTCGGCCTCCTCGTCCACCTCGGGCAGGTCCACCCACACGAAGCCGTCCCCGCGCCGCAGCAGCGACTCGAGCTCCGCGGGCGCATGGTCGGTGATCCCGTCCGGGCGCACGAGGGAGACCCGCATGGGCCCAGCGTGGCACGGGGACTCAGGGCGTGACGAGCGATCGTCGCAGGCGCAGGGAGGCGAGGGCGAGCAGCGCTGCGGCGTAGAGCGACAGGATCGCGAGGTAGCCGGCGACCTCGGGCAGCCCTCCGCCCCGCGACAGCACTTCGACCCAGGCGTCGACCGCCCACGCGTGCGGGGTCAGGTGGCCCAGCCGGGCGACCCCCTCGGGCACGATCTCGAGCGGCCACATGCAGCCTCCGAGCATCCCGAAGGCGATACCGATGGCGGGCCCGATCGCCCCCGCCTGCTCGGGCGTGCGGAAGAACGTGCCCGCCACCATGCCCGCTCCGGTGCCGACGGCCGCCCACACCAGGACCAGGGCAACCGCGGCGAGCGGGTTGCCCCAGCTCACGCCGAACAGGACGGCGCCGACCGTGACGATGAGCAGGGCCTGCCCGAGGGTCAGCGCGAGGTAGCACAGGGCCTCGCCGAGGACCAGGTCGCGTGGGCGGGTGGGCGCGGCCAGGGCCCGGGCGAAGATGCCGTACCTGCGGGTCTGGATCATCGCAGCGCCGCCTGCCACGGCGTTGATGAACACGAAGAGCACCAGCATGGTCGGGGCGCTGTAGCTGAAGCCGAGCGGCAGGTAGTTGCTGGCGCTGTCGACGACCACGGTTCGGACCGGGACGGCCGCCACGTCCTGCTGGAGCCGGGCCGCCGCGCGGAGGTTCTCGTCGAACTCCCGGCCGGCCGTCCCGGTGGCGAAGAGCGCCGCCTGGACCGTGGCAGCGTGCTGGGCCACCACCGAGCCGAGACCCGTGAGGGCCGCCTGGCTGCCCTCGGCCGATCCCGGGACGAGGACCGGCAGGTCCACCCGCCGCCCCGCACGCAGGGCTGCGTCGAACCCGGCGGGGACGACGACCACGGCCGACACCTCGCCGCGCCGCAGGGCGGCCACTCCAGCCGCGCGGCCGGCATACGGCTCCACCGTCACGGTGGCGTCGGCGTCGAGG
>NZ_DATBMI010000082.1:0-44177 GCF_036554925.1 Pedococcus sp. | reverse complement strand
TCTGCGCATCGTGCTTCTCCCCTGTCGACGGCGTGCCCCCTTGCCGTCACGCTACGCACGCTGCGAGGTGCCGCCAAGGGGCTGTCGTTAAAAGAACTCCTCCCGGTCCGGGGACGCTTCCGGAGGAATGCCGCACAGCCGCCTCGGGACCTCTCCGGTCGGGGCTGACCTGCGGGAACGGCGAATCTGTGACCGACTTGTGATGTGGCCGACGCCGTCGCTCTGAGCACGCGGGCCGACCTGCTGAAAAACATCGCTGTCATTTCCAGAATGACACTTCTGTTATTTCGTGATTTCCCTCGTCGGCCGTCATTTCTGTGTGACTGGTGTTTCTCGAGTGAATATCCAGCCTTACTCTTCAGCGGCTGACCTCCGACGCGAAAGGCCCCCTGTGACGAGCCGCGCCCCTGCCTCCCGCCCCGCGCGGCTGGCGCTCGCCCTGGCCCTGTCCGGCGCCCTCGCCACCGGCACCGCGACCGTGGCCGCCGCCGACCCCGGTCCTGGAGGGGTCTTCCCGTCCCAGCAGGAGGTCGACCGCGCCCGGGCCGCGGCCGCCAGCACGGCTGGGCGGGTCGCCGCCCTCGACGCGCGGTTCGCCGCCTCCCAGGCGCGTCTTGCCCAGGTCCAGACCGAGGCCGCCGCCGCGTCCGAGGCCTACAACGGCGCCCGCGTGGCACTGCAGAAGCGGGTGGCCGAGGCCGACGCCGCGCGCGCCCGGGCGGCCTCCGCCCAGCGCCGCGCCGACGCCGCCTCGCTCGAGGTCCGCCAGTACGCCGCCGCCGTCTACCAGCAGGGCGGCAGCCTCGGCGACCTCGAGGCCTTCCTCAGCAGCAGGGGCCCGCAGGAGCTGCTCGACCGCGCGGCGTCCCTCGAGGCGGTCGGGGCGGCCCGCCACCGCACGCTGCAGACCGCCTCAGCGACCTCGGTCGTGGCCGACACCATGCGCCGGCAGGCAGCCGTCGCCGAGGCGCAGCAGCTCGCGGCCGCCCAGCGGGCCGAGACCGCCCGCCGCAGGGCCCAGGCCCAGGCCAGCTCGGTCGCCGCGGCCACCGCCCAGATCCAGCGCGAACAGCAGGCCGTCGCCACCGAGCTCGCGGCCCTGCGCCACACCAGCGTCGCGCTCGAGCGGCAGCGGCAGGACGGCCTCCGGGCCGCGGCCCAGGCCCGCGCGGCGGCCGCGGCGGCTGCCGAGCAGGCCCGCCTCGCCGCAGCCAGGGCCCAGGCAGCCCGCTCGGCCGCCGCACGCCGGGCGGCGGCCCGAGCCAGGGCCGAGGCGGCCCGTCAGGCCGCGGCGGCTGCCGAGGCCGAGCGGGCGGCCCGCGAGGCGGCCAACCGGCCGACACCCAGGCCCAAGCCGAAACCGACGACCCCGCCGCCCCCGCCGCCGCCCCCCAGCACCAGCGGTGGCGTGTCGGCGGTCGTGGCCTATGCGAGGGCGCAGATCGGCAAGCCCTACCAGTGGGGCGGTGAGGGGCCGGGGTCCTTCGACTGCTCAGGCCTGACGATGATGGCCTGGCGGCAGGCAGGTGTGTACCTCTCGCACTACACCGGGGCGCAGTGGGCCGAGACGGCGCGTGTTCCGGTCAGCGACCTGCGGCCGGGCGACCTGGTCTTCTTCGGCTCCTCCGGCGAGAGCAGCCACCACGTGGGCCTCTACATCGGCGGCGGGCAGATGATCGAGGCGCCCTACACGGGGGCCACCATCAGGGAGGCGAGCATCTACCGCTCCGACCTGCTCCCGTACGGCGGTCGCGTCCGCTGACCCGGCCCTACGGCATACGCGAGCAGCCCGCCCGAGACCAGGTCTCCGGCGGGCTGCCCAGGTGTGCGGGGGTCAGGAGTCGTGGAGCGGGTTCTCCTTGGTGGCGAGCTCCTCGGTGGCCCTGGCGCTCGCGCTCAGCGTCTCCTCCGGCGTGTGGGCCACGGGCTCCTTGGCCTCGCCGTGCTGCGGGAGGTTCCACCGGGCGGTCGTCATGCCGGCGTCGGCGGCCCTCTCCAGGGCCTCCTTGACGCACTGCTCGGCCTCGGTGCGGCCCGCCCAGTGCGCGCCCTCGACCGACTTGCCCGGCTCGAGGTCCTTGTAGGTCTCGAAGAAGTGCTGCACCTCGAGCCGGTCGAACTCGCTGATGTGCTCGAGCTCGGTGATGTGGGCCTGGCGCGGGTCCCCGGCGGGGATGCACAGGATCTTGTCGTCGCCGCCGGCCTCGTCGCGCATGTGGAACATGCCGATCGGGCGCGCGCGCACGATGCAGCCCGGGAACGTCGGCTCCTGGAGCAGGACCAGCGCGTCGAGCGGGTCACCGTCCTCGCCGAGGGTGTCCTCGACGTAGCCGTAGTCGGCCGGGTAGCTCATCGCGGTGAAGAGCAGGCGGTCGAGCCGGATGCGTCCGGTCTCGTGGTCGACCTCGTATTTGTTGCGGTGTCCCTTGGGGATCTCGATGGTGACGTCGAACTCCACGACGGCTGGCCCCTTCTTGTGGTGGTGCGGAAATGACCTAGGCTCGCGCCAAGTGTCCCGTATCCGCGCCGGCGAGCACCGAGGGGGTGGAGTGCGCCGTTTCCTGACGGCTGTCCTGGCCGTGATCCTCCTCGCCGTGGGCTACCTCGCCCTGGATGTCGCCGACGTGGTTCCGGGCATCCTGACGCGCGACGCCGCGGCGGCGACCCCTGCCGCCCCGACGCCGTCCGGCACCGCGACGGCGACGTCGCCTCCGGCCACGGTCCCCACGCCCGCCGTCTCCGCCTCGCCCCTCGTGGCGGCCGACGTCTCCGCTCCGCTCCCGGCACCCACGGTGCTCGAGGCCGCGCTCGCCGACGAGCTGGCCGATCCCGCCCTCGGGCCGTCGGTGGGTGTCACGGTGCGCGACGCGTACACCGGGGCACGCCTGCTCGACGTCGACGCCGACCGGCCGCGGGTGCCGGCCTCCACCGCCAAGATGCTGACCGCGCTCGCCGTCGGCGTCACCCTCGACCCGGCGAGCACCCTGCCGACCACCGTCGTCCAGGGGCGCACGCCCGGCGAGGTCGTGCTCGTCGCCGGGGGCGACGCGCTCCTCGGCGTGGGCAAGGGGCGTACCACCGCCGTCGCTGGTCGGGCCGGGCTCGGTGACCTCGCCGCCCAGGTGGCCGCTGCGCTGCAGGCCGCCGGCACCGGTGCCGTGACCGTGCGGCTGGACATGACGTATGCCGCGGGGCCGCGGTACGCGCCCGGCTGGAGCATGGCCGACGTCCACGCCGGCTTCAGCCAGGGCGTCTCGATGCTGGGCCTGGCCTCCCAGCGCCCGCGGCCCGGCCATCCCTCCCCGTCGGTCTCGGAGGACGCCGTGCTGGAGGCCTTCGTCGCGGCGCTGCGCAAGGCCGGGATCAGTGCCAAGGCCGCGCCCGACGGCACCCGCACCCTCGCCGCGGCGGCTGACGCAGCCGAGCTGGGGCGGGTGGAGTCGGCGCCGGTGCGCGACGTCCTGGCCCTCGCCCTCGACGACAGCGACAACGCCCTGACCGAGTCCCTGGCCCGGCAGGCCACGGTCCGGGCGGGTGGTGCCTCCACCTTCGCCGCCGCCGTGGCGCACGTGCGAAAGACCGTGGAGGGGCTCGGCGTCGACCTGACGGGAGTGCGGCTCACCGACACGAGCGGCCTCGCCCGGGGGCAGGTGGTCCCGGCCCGGGTCCTCGGCGACGTCCTCGCCCTCGGCGCCAGTGGCACCGTCCCCACGATGCGCGACACCCTGGCCCAGCTGCCGGTGGCGGGACTCGACGGCACCCTCGCAGACCGGTTCGACGAGAGGGGGAGCAGGACCGCGGCGGGCGTGGCCCGGGCCAAGACCGGCACCCTCACCGGGTCGAGCGGGCTCGCCGGCACCGTCGTCGACCGCGACGGCCGCGTGCTGACGTACGTGGTGCTGGCCGACCGGGTGCCCGGGGGCTTCGCGGGAACGGTCACCGCGCGCGCGGCGTTGGACCGCTTCGTTGCGGCGCTCGCGTCCTGCGGCTGCCGCTGACCTACCGTGAGGGAATGACCGTGACCCAGATGCCCCACGCCGCCGGCCCCGTCGACTGGGCGTTCGCCAAGAGCACCGGCGCCCGGCTGGTGCCGCCGGGGCCCAAGGTCAGCGCCGACGAGGCGGCGGGCGTGGTCGCGTCCATCCGCGCCGCCTCCCGACGGGCGCAGGCCCCGGTCTCCGAGACCTCCCGGCTGCACGCCCCCGGCGAGGCGCCGCCGCCACTCGTCGTGGACCGTCCCACCTGGATCGGCATCAACGCCGACTCGATGTCGGCCATGGTGGACCCCGTCTTCGTCGACATCGTCGCGCGGCGCAACCAGCGCCCGTCGGCGGCGGTGGCCGCTGTCGGCGGGAAGGTCACCGGAGGCGAGGCCGGAGCGCTCCTGGCCTTCATGGCGAGCAAGGTGCTCGGGCAGTACGACCTGGCGCCGGAGGGCACCCCCCGGCTCCTGCTCGTCGCCCCCAACCTGGTGCACGTCGAGCGCGAGCTCGGCGTCGACCCCGAGGACTTCCGGCTGTGGGTCTGCATGCACGAGGAGACCCACCGCGTGCAGTTCACGGCCGTGCCCTGGCTGCGCGACCACATGATCGACCGCGCCCGGGCCCTCGCCCGCGAGATGGCTCCCGACCCCGACCAGCTCCAGGACACCCTCTCGCGGATCAGCAGGCAGCTGCCCGACGCCCTCAAGAAGGGCGGCAGCGGTGTCGTCGACCTCATCGCCACCCCGGAGCAGCGCGAGAAGCTCGCCCAGATGACCGCCGTGATGTCCCTCCTCGAGGGCCATGCCGACGTGATCATGGACGAGGTCGGCCCGCAGGTGATCCCGTCCGTCGCGCAGATCCGGGCGCGCTTCAACGAGCGACGCCAGGGCGTGGGGGCCTTCGACCGGCTGCTGCGCCGCCTGCTCGGGCTCGAGGCGAAGATGCGGCAGTACCGCGACGGTGCCGTCTTCGTGCGCGCGGTGATCGACGAGGTGGGCATGGACGGCTTCAACCAGGTCTGGTCCTCGCCGGAGACGCTCCCGCTCCCGCGCGAGATCGAGGAGCCGTCGGCGTGGGTGGCGCGCGTCCACCGGTGACCCCGACGTGACCGGCCCGCACCCGGCGGTCGCGGCCACCCGGGTGGCCGTCCGCGAGGTGCTCGCCGCGCTCGACCCGGGATCCCGCGTGCTGGTGGCGTGCAGCGGGGGCGCCGACTCCCTGGCCCTGGCTGCCGCCACGGCGTTCGAGGCGCCCCGGCTGGCCGTCTTCGCCGGCGCGGTGGTCGTCGACCACGGCCTCCAGGAGGCCTCGGCCGACGTCGCCGAGCGGGCCGCCGCCCAGTGCCGCGGCCTGGGGCTCGACCCGGTGGACGTGGTCAGGGCCCGGGTGGGCACCGCAGCAGGGCCGGGCCCGGAGGCCGCGGCCCGCAACGCCCGCTACGCCGCGCTGGACGCGGCCGCCGACCGGCGAGGGGCGGACGTCGTGCTGCTCGGGCACACCCGCGACGACCAGGCGGAGCAGGTGCTCCTGGGCCTGGCCCGGGGGTCGGGGGCCCGGTCCCTCGCCGGTATGCCGCCGCGGCGGGGGCGGTACGCGCGCCCCCTCCTGGGCCTGTCACGGCGCGAGACGGCTGCCGCGTGCGCGGCCACCGGGCTGGAGCCGTGGGCCGACCCGCACAACGCCGACACGGCATACGCGCGGGTGCGGGTGCGCGGGCTGCTCGCACAGCTGGAGGAGGCGCTCGGCCCGGGCGTCGCGGACGCGCTCGCCCGGACCGCCGACCAGCTGCGGGAGGACGCCGACCACCTCGACGGGGAGGCCGCCCGCCGGGCCGCGGCACTGGGGGAGGGCCCCCACGCGGTCGCCGACCTGCTCGACGTGCCGCGGCCCGTGCGCACCCGGCTGTGGCGCCTGCTGCTCGTCGCCGCCGGCGCACCCGCCGGATCGCTCACCTTCGCCCACGTCGAGGCGTGCGACGCCCTGCTGACGCGGTGGCACGGCCAGGGTGCGGCGAGCGTCGCCGGCGGCCTGCGGGTGACCCGCTCCGGTGGGCGGGTGTCCATCGCCGGGTCAACTCGGGTTGAATAGGCCGAGCCCCCCGAGCCGAGCGGTCAGGAGTAGGAACGTGGACGCTGCCCACATGGGAGCCGACCTCGAGAAGGTCCTCATCACCGAGGAGCAGATCCTCGCCAAGCTCGAGGAGCTCGCCAAGGAGATCTGGGCCGAGTACGAGGGCAAGGACCTGCTGCTGGTCGGCGTCCTCAAGGGCGCCGTCATGGTGATGGCCGACCTCTCCCGGGCACTGCCCGGCACCGCGCCCGTCGACTGGATGGCCGTCTCCTCCTACGGCTCGGGCACCAAGTCCTCCGGCGTCGTGCGGATCCTCAAGGACCTCGACACCGACATCACGGGCAAGCACGTGCTCATCGTCGAGGACATCGTCGACTCCGGCCTGACCCTGTCGTGGATCCGGGCCAACCTGGAGTCGCGGTCGCCGGCCTCGGTCGAGATCTGCACGTTGCTGCGCAAGCCCGACGCCGCCAAGGTCGACATCGACGTCAAGTGGGTCGGCTTCGACATCCCCAACGAGTTCGTCGTCGGGTACGGCCTCGACTACGCCGAGAAGTACCGCAACCTGCGGGTCGTCGGCACCCTCGCCCCGCACGTCTACTCCTGAGCACTGGAACACCCGTCACGGGTCCGTCGTTGAGCACCACGGACGGCCGTGCCGCCGGTGTACCGTCGTCCCATCGCCACGCCCCGTCGGGGTGTCGGCGCACTGGCTGATCGAAGCAGGAGGCACGGGGCCGAGCCCCGCACACACATGGACTTCAAGCGCATTCTCCGGACCCCGCTGTTCTGGGTCATCGTCGTGGTCGCCACGACGCTCATGGTGTTCTCCTTCAGCGACGGCGGCGGCTACACCCGGATCGACACCTCGGCCGCCGAGAAGCTCATCGCCGAGGACAAGGTCGAGAAGGTCAAGCTGACCAACAACGAGGTCATCGACATCGACCTCAAGTCCGGCCAGACCTACTCCGACGGCGAGAACGTCAAGGACGCCACCAAGGTGCGCGCGCAGTACGTCGACGCCCGCGGCCCCTCGATCATCGACCTGCTCGCCAAGAACCCCCCGCCCGGCGGCTACACCGACGAGATCAAGGACACCAACCCGGTCCTGGCCCTGCTGGGCTCGCTGCTGCCGATCATCATCCTGCTCGGCCTGTTCTGGTTCCTCATGTCGCAGATGCAGGGCGGCGGCTCGCGCGTCATGCAGTTCGGCAAGTCCAAGGCCAAGCTCGCCTCCAAGGACACCCCCAAGGTGACCTTCGCCGACGTCGCCGGGGCCGACGAGGCCGTCGAGGAGCTCCACGAGATCAAGGAGTTCCTCGCCGAGCCCGCCAAGTTCCTCGCGGTCGGCGCCAAGATCCCCAAGGGCGTCCTGCTCTACGGCCCGCCCGGCACCGGCAAGACCCTCCTCGCGCGCTCCGTCGCCGGCGAGGCGGGCGTGCCGTTCTACTCGATCTCCGGCTCGGACTTCGTCGAGATGTTCGTCGGTGTCGGCGCCTCCCGCGTCCGCGACCTCTTCGAGCAGGCCAAGGCCAACGCCCCCGCCATCATCTTCGTCGACGAGATCGACGCCGTCGGCCGTCACCGCGGAGCCGGTCTCGGCGGTGGTCACGACGAGCGTGAGCAGACCCTGAACCAGCTGCTCGTCGAGATGGACGGCTTCGACGTCAAGACCAACGTCATCCTCATCGCCGCCACCAACCGCCCCGACATCCTCGACCCGGCGCTGCTGCGTCCCGGCCGCTTCGACCGGCAGATCGCGGTCGAGGCGCCCGACATGATCGGCCGCCACCGCATCCTCGAGGTGCACTCCCAGGGCAAGCCCATGGCCACCGGCGTCGACCTGCTCGCCGTGGCGCGCCGCACCCCGGGCTTCACGGGCGCCGACCTGGCCAACGTCCTCAACGAGGCAGCGCTGCTGACCGCCCGCAGCGACCAGAAGCTCATCGACAACGCCGCCCTCGACGAGGCGATCGACCGCGTCATCGCCGGCCCCCAGAAGCGCACCCGCATCATGTCCGCCAAGGAGCGGAAGATCACCGCCTACCACGAGGGCGGCCACGCCCTCGTCGCCGCGGCGATGAACCACACCGACCCGGTGACGAAGGTGACGATCCTGCCGCGCGGCCGGGCCCTCGGCTACACCATGGTCATGCCGACCGACGACAAGTACTCCACGACCCGCAACGAGATCCTCGACCAGCTGGCCTACGCGCTGGGCGGCCGGGTCGCCGAGGAGGTCATCTTCCACGACCCGACCACCGGCGCCGCCAACGACATCGAGAAGGCCACGGCGATGGCGCGCAAGATGGTCACCGAGTACGGCATGAGCGAGCGCATCGGCGCGATCAAGCTCGGCCAGAGCCAGGGCGAGGTCTTCCTCGGCCGCGACATGGGCCACCAGCGTGACTACTCCGAGGAGATCGCGAGCGTCGTCGACGAGGAGGTCCGCCGGCTCATCGACGCGGCCCACGACGAGGCCTGGCACGTCATCAACGACAACCGCGGCATCCTCGACCACCTCGTCCTCGAGCTGCTCGAGAAGGAGACGCTGAACGCCGCCGAGCTCGCGGAGGTCTTCGCCACGGTGCGGAAGCGCCCGCTGCGTCCGACCTGGCTCTCCAGCGAGACCCGGCTGCTCTCCGACCAGCCGCCCGTGCTGACCCCGGCCGAGCGCGCGGCCGCCAACGGTGGCGCGGAGAGCGCCGACGGCGCCCAGGCGACGGCGCACGCCATCGACCAGGCCGCAGAGGCGGGTGCCTACCCCCGCCACGAGGAGCACCCCCCGACCAAGGTCATCGAGGTCCCCGAAGGCGGTCATGTCGACCCAGACACGCACTGAGGCCGAGGGTGACGCCGCCGGAGCGCGCAACGCGATCGACTTCGAGCGTGCCGAGGCAGCGGTCCGCGAGCTGCTCATCGCGGTGGGGGAGGACCCCGACCGCGATGGCCTGAAGGAGACGCCGGCGCGGGTCGCCCGTGCCTACGCCGAGACCTTCGCCGGCCTGCGGATGAGCCCGGAGGAGGTGCTGTCAGCGACCTTCCCGATCGAGCACGACGAGATGATCCTCGTGCGCGACATCGAGGTCTACAGCACGTGCGAGCACCACCTCGTGCCCTTCCACGGCGTCGCCCACGTCGCGTACATCCCGGCCAAGGACGGCCGGGTCACCGGGTTGTCGAAGATCGCCCGGCTCGTCGAGGTGTTCGCCCGCCGGCCCCAGGTCCAGGAGCGGCTCACCACGCAGGTGGCCGATGCCCTCGTCGAGCACCTCCACGCCCAGGGCGTGATGGTGGTCGTCGAGGCCGAGCACCTCTGCATGTCGATGCGCGGCGTCCGCAAGCCGGGCTCGCGCACCATCACCTCGGCCGTGCGCGGCCAGCTGCGCAACGCAGCCACGCGCGCGGAGGCGATGTCGCTGCTGCTGGGCGGCAAGCGCTGAGATGATCCCGACGACGTCCGGCGGGAGGCCGCTGGTGATGGGGGTCGTCAACGTGACCCCCGACTCGTTCAGTGACGGCGGCCAGTGGTTCGAGCCCGAGGCCGCGATCGCCCACGGCCGCGCGCTCCTGTCACAGGGAGCCGACCTGCTCGACGTCGGAGGCGAGTCCACCCGGCCGGGCGCCGACCGGCCTCCCGTCGAGGAGGAGCTGCGGCGGGTCCTCCCGGTCGTCGAGTCCCTCGCCGCGGAGGGCGCGACCGTCTCGGTCGACACCATGCGGGCGGAGGTCGCGGCTCGCGCCATCGAGGCGGGCGCGTCGATCGTCAACGACGTGAGCGGTGGCCTGGCCGACCCCGAGATGGCCGCGGTGGCGGCCGACAGCGGCCTGCCCTTCATCGCGATGCACTGGCGCGGCCACAGCCGCGACATGCAGGACAGGGCGGTGTACGCCGACGTCCCGGCCGAGGTGTGCGCCGAGCTGGCGGAGCGGGTCGAGCACCTCCTCGCCGCCGGCATCGCCCGCGAGAACCTCGTCGTCGACCCCGGCTTCGGGTTCGCCAAGCTCGCCGCCCACAACTGGAGCCTGCTGCGCCACCTCGAGCAGGTCGTCGGCCTCGGGTACCCCGTCCTGGTGGGCACGTCGCGCAAGGCCTTCCTCGGCCGGCTCGGGTTGCCCGAGGGCAGCGCACCGCGCCCGCCGGTGGAACGTGACGTCGCCACCGCCGCCACCTCCGTGTATGCCGCGTTGGCGGGAGTGTGGGCGGTGCGGGTCCACAACGTCCCGCCGACGCTGGACGCCCTCCGCGTGGCAGCTGCCGTCACGGGGGCGCCATGACCGACCAGATCGTCCTGACCGGTGTCTCGGCGACCGGCTACCACGGCGTCCTCGAGCACGAGCGGCGCGAGGGCCAGACCTTCGTCGTCGACGTGACCATGGACGTCGACCTCGCGCCCGCCGGGGCCAGCGACGACCTCGCCGACACCGTGAGCTACGCGGAGGTGGCCGGCGACGTCGTCGCCCTGATCGAGGGCGAGCCCCTCGACCTCATCGAGTCCCTCGCCGAGCGCATCGCCCGCAGCGTCCTGGCCCGGCCGCTGGTCGAGGCCGTCGAGGTCGTGGTCCACAAGCCGCAGGCGCCGGTCGGCCACCCGTTCACCGACGTGGCGGTGCGGGTACGCCGGGAGCGCGAGACGCCGGTCGTGATCGCGCTCGGCTCGAACGTCGGTGACTCCCTCGACACCCTGCGCGACGCCGCCGTCGCGCTGTTCGGCCTCATCGACATCGACGCGGTCTCGCCGCTCGTCGAGACCGACCCGGTCGGTGGGCCCGAGCAGCCGCCCTACCTCAATGCTGTGGTCACCGGCACGACGTCGCTGTCGCCGCGGGCGCTCCTGCGGTTCCTGCACGACATCGAGGGCGCCCACGGTCGGACCCGTGACGTCCGCTGGGGCCCACGCACCCTCGACCTGGACCTCATCCAGTACGGCGACCCCGCGTTCAACACCGACATCCAGATGGACGACGCACTGCTGACGCTGCCCCACCCGCGGGCGCACGAGCGCGCCTTCGTCCTCGTTCCGTGGGCCCAGGCGGACCCCGAGGCGACCCTGCGCGTGGCAGGCGAGGTGCGCCGGGTGGCCGAGCTGGTCATGGCCATGGACACCTCGGGCGTGCGTCCCGGGCCCGACGAGGACCTGCTGGACGACGCATGGTGAACGACGGCCGCGGCCTGCGCCTCTCCCACCTGCTCGGCGTCGCCCTCGTCGTGGGCGGGCTCTCGTGGATCGGCTGGAACCTCTACCTCGGCAGGGGTGGCCTGCTCCCGCCGGCGCCGTGGGTCTCGGCCGTCCTCCTCGCCGTGATGGCTGCGCTGGTCTTCGCCGCCGGCCTGCCCGTGCGCAGGTTCCTGCGGGGGCAGGCGACCCGCCCGCTCAGCCCGATCCGGGCCGCGCGCACCGTGGTGCTGGCCCAGGCCGCCGCCCTCACCGGTGCCGGTGTGCTGGGCTTCTACGGCGCCGAGCTGCTGATCGTGCTGCCGGACCTCGACATCCCGTCCTACTCAGCCCTCGCGTGGCGCCTCGCTGCCCTCTGCGCGGGCGCGCTGCTGCTGGCCTGCTCCGGGATGGCCGTCCAGCGGATGTGCCGGATCGACCGCGGTGACCGTGACGAGCGAGGCGGCCGAGGGGACGGGCGCGAGCCCTGGGAGCAGCACGGCGAGCGCGACGAGGACCGCGACCGCGGCTGAGCGCTACTTGTCGATGTCTCCGACGACGAAGAACATCGACCCGAGGATCGCCACCATGTCGGCGATCAGGTTCCCCGGCAGCACCTCGCCCAGCACGGCGATGTTGTTGAACGACGCGGAGCGCAGCTTCAGCCGCCACGGCGTCTTCTCGCCCCGGGAGACGAGGTAGTAGCCGTTGAAGCCGAGCGGGTTCTCGGTCGCGGTGTAGAGGTCACCCTCGGGCACCTTGAGCACCTTGGGCAGCCGCACGTTCACCGGCCCCTGCGGCAGGGAGCCGAGTCGCGCGAGGCAGGCCTCGGCGAGGTCCAGGCTCACGTGCACCTGCTCCAGCAGCACCTCGAGCCGGGCCAGGCAGTCACCGGCGGAGCGGGTGACGACCCTGCCGGGGCCGCCGGGGCCGAACAGCTCGCCGTACGCGAGGTAGGGCTCGTCGCGGCGCAGGTCCATGTCGACGCCGGAGGCTCGGGCGATCGGCCCGGAGACGCCGTACGCCCGGATGGTCTCGGGCGTGAGCACCCCCACCCCGCGGGTGCGCGCACCGAGGATCTCGTTGCCGACGATCAGGGACTCCAGCTCGGGGAGGCGGCCCCGCACAGCGGCGATGGCACGGGAGACCCGGCCGAGCCATCCCGCCGGCAGGTCCTCCTTGAGCCCGCCGACGCGGTTGAACATGTAGTGCATCCGACCGCCGGAGGCCTCCTCCATCACCGCCTGCAGCTCCTCGCGCTCACGGAAGGCGTAGAAGATCGGCGTGATGGCGCCGAGCTCGAGCGGGTAGGAGCCGAGGAACATCAGGTGGTTGAGCACCCGGTTGAGCTCGGCGAGGAGAGTCCGGGCCCAGACAGCGCGCTCGGGGACCTCCATGCCCAGCATCCGCTCGACGCCGAGCACCACCCCGAGCTCGCTCGAGAACGCGGACAGCCAGTCGTGGCGGTTGGCCAGCACCAGGATCTGGCGGTAGTCGCGCACCTCGAAGAGCTTCTCCGCCCCGCGGTGCATGTAGCCGACGATGGGCTCGGCCGAGACGATGCGCTCGCCGTCGACGACGATCCGGAGCCGGAGCACGCCGTGGGTCGCCGGGTGCTGCGGCCCGATGTTGAGGACCATGTCGGCGGTGGCGAGGCCGCCGGCGCCGAGGCCGACCGTGAGCTCCTGCGGCCCGGTCGGAGAGGTCATGGCGCCATCCTGCCGCATCGGCCGGGCACCGCGCCCCAGGCCCGGAGGCGACCGCGTCGCGGAAGGCGGACGACCGTTCGTCGATCAGCCCGGGCAGCCGGGCAGGTTGTCGATCGCCACGGCGCGGCCCCGGTCGTCGAGCTTCACGACCAGGAGCCGCTCGCGCTCGTCGAGGCCGGCCAGCTCCTTCGCGTCCGCCGAGCGTGTCTGCAGTGGCTCGCCGTCCGCGACGCAGTGGTGGTAGAGGATCCGCGCGGTCTCGGCCAGGGGGATGTCGTAGTCGAGCCGGCTGTTCTGGTTGGTGTACGGAGTCCCCTTGAACGGCCGGACGGGCAGGCCCTCTCGCGCGAGCTTGGCGTCGTCGAGGCCCTTGTACGTCCAGCGGTCCAGCGTGAGGACCGTGGTCTCGCCGACGCGCCGCACGTCGACCGCCGTGCCGAAGTCGAAACTGCGCCCCCTCACCTCGCTGCGCACCGAGGCCGGCGCGGCCTTCGTCGTGGTGCCGGCCTTGGGCTTCGACGTCGACGTGACGGTGGGTGTCACGGTGACGGTGACGGGTGCGCCCTCCGGCGACGAGCCGCCGCCGCAGCCGGCGAGCCCGACGGTCGCGAGAGCACAGAGGGCAGCGCCGATCCGCTGTTTCGTCATGGGGACGGGGGTCCTTTCGCTCTGCAGCAGCCGCCCAGTCTGCCGTCCGCGGCCGGCCTGACAAAACCCGCCGGCATCCGGCAGGCTGCCGTCGTGAGCCCCAGTGGACCCTCCGCCGAGGTCGATGCCGCCGACCTGCTCGACCTCTCCGACCCCGCGGTCGTCGCGGATCCCTACCCCCACCTCGCCCGGCTCAGGGAGCGCGCGCCGGTGGCGTGGCACAGCGGCTTGGGGGTCTGGGTGGCCACCAGCCACGCGGCCGCGGGGGCGGTGCTGCGCGACCGGCGGCTGGGCCGGGTCTTCCGCCCCCGCACGCCCGAGAGCGACTGGGGCACGTTCAACTGGCTGCACGCCGACTCCGTGCTCGACAGCGAGCCGCCCAAGCACACGAGGCTGCGACGGCTGGTCGCGGGGGCCTTCGGCCGCGGACATGTCGCCCGCCTCCAGCCCCGGATCGAGGAGCTGGCCGCGGGACTCCTCGATGCCTGTGCCCCCGAGGGCACCACCGAGCCGTTCGACGCCATCGCCGGCTACGCCGAGCCGCTGCCCGTGCTGGTGATCGCCGAGCTCCTCGGCGTTCCCGAGGCCGACCGGCACCTGCTGCGGCCCTGGTCGCAGGCGATCGTGCGGATGTACGAGGTCGACCGCACGCAGCAGGAGGAGGCGCAGGCCCGGCAGGCGAGCGCGGAGTTCGCCGCCTACGTCGAGGACCTCGCGTCCGAGCGGGCCCGCCGACCCGGCCCGGACCTGCTCACCGACCTCGTCCAGGCCCGTGACGGCGGCGACCGCCTCTCCGGCCGCGAGCTCGTCGCCACCGCCGTGCTCCTGCTCAACGCCGGGCACGAGGCGAGCGTCAACGGGTTCGGCAACGGGTTGCACTCGTGGCTCACGGCCGGCCAGAGGGTGCCCGTCGACGTCGGCGACGACGCCGCGACCGCCCGGCTGGCCGAGGAGTTCCTGAGGCACGACTCGCCGCTGCACCTCTTCGAGCGGACCGCGAAGGAGGGCGCAGAGGTTGCGGGAGTCCGTTTGGAGCCCGGCGTGAGGATCGCGGCCCTGCTCGGCGCGGCCAACCGCGACCCCGCGGTGTTCGCCGACCCGGACCGTTTCGCCCCCGGCCGCGACCCCAACCCGCACCTCGCCTTCGGCGCAGGCATCCACTTCTGCATCGGTGCCCCGTTGGCCCGCCTCGAGCTCCAGGTGGCCGTGAGGACCCTGCTCGGCCGGTTCCCCGGGCTCGAGCTCGTCGAGTCGCAGCGGCGCCCCACGTTCGTCCTGCGCGGCTTCGAGCGGCTCGTCGTCAGCCCACGTGCTTGATCGACCACAGGAAGTCGCCGAAGCCCCCGCGCGCCATCAGCGCCCCGGCCGCTGACGACTCCTCCAGCGCCCGGAGGTAGGCCTGCGGCTCGCGCGCGGCGAGGGACATCGGGGGCGTGGCGCCGCTCAGGCCGAGCCCGCGCAACGCGGTCCGCTGGTCGATGAGGTCGTCGTGGTCGAGGGTGTCCATGGCCACGTGGGCGGTCAGGTCGCAGCTGCCGTCCGGCACCGGGTCGGTCACGCTCCCCGACCGGTATGCCGTGAGCGTGCCCCCGGGCGGGCGCTCACCGCCGCGGTGGCCGTAGTCCACGGCGATGGCGACGCCGCTGGTGATGCGCGCGAGCAGGCCCGCCCACGCGTCGTCGCGGCTCTCCCCGATCTCGACGCGCTGCCCCGGCTCGCTCGTCGGCCAGTGCCGCTCCGCCCAGACCAGCGCCGAACCGGACACGGGGTCGCCCCAGGCCTCCGCCCCGGTCGCGGCGTCGACCAGGCGGTGCCGCAGCACCCCGTCGGCGTCGACCTCGGCGATGTCGCACGGCACGACGTCGAGCCACTCGTGGGCCAGGACGAGCGCGTGGTCCAGCCGGTCCAGCGACGCGGGGAGCGCCGGACCGCCGGGGGAGACCGCCCAGTCGACTCCTGGGGGCAGCTCGGCCGGGGGCTGCACCACGTCGACCCCGGTGAGCCGCAGACCCGCGTCGACGGCCGCGAGGTGGCCGAGCAGCTCGCCCCGCCCCGCGCCGATGTCGACGATGTGGGTCAGCCCGCGGTCACCGGCGAGCTGGACCAGCGCCCGCGCCAGGGCCCGTCCGAGCACGCCGTGGGTCGCGGTGGTGAAGTGCCGTCCCGGGCCGCCCGCCGCCCGGTAGAACCCCCTGGGGCCGTAGAGCGCCTGCTGCCAGGCGTCACGCCACGAAATCCCTCCCATCCGGCACACGGTAATCGCGCGGCATGCGCCGCGGGAGTGCAGGGAGTCGGCGACCTTGCCACGCGGTAGCGTTCACGCCGTGAATGCCGCCGACGAGCGTCCTGCGCGCCTCGACGTGGGGGTGGTCGGGGCCGGCCGGGTGGGTGCCGTCCTCGGGGCCGCGCTGCAGCAGGCCGGCCACCGGGTGGTGGCCGTCTCCGCGGTGAGCGACGCCTCTCGTGCGCGCGCCGCCGACCTGCTGCCCGGTGCCCCGGTGCTCCCGGTCGAGGATGTCGTGGGTCGGGCCGAGCTGCTGCTCCTCGCCGTGCCCGACGACGCCCTCGCCGGCCTCGTCGCCGGGCTGAGTGCCACCCGGGCCTGGCAGGCCGGCCAGATCGTCGTGCACACCTCCGGCCGCCACGGCCTCGCCGTCCTCGAGCCCGCCCTGCCGCAGCACGTGCTCGGCCTCGCCCTGCACCCGGCGATGACCTTCACCGGCACCTCCATGGACCTCGTCCGGCTGGCCGAGTGCTGCTTCGGGGTCACGGCGCCGGAGCCGCTGCGCCCCGTCGCCGAGGCGCTCGTCCTCGAGATCGGCGCGGAGCCGGTCTGGATCGAGGAGGAGCAGCGCGCGCTCTACCACGCCGCCCTCGCCCATGGGGCCAACCACCTCGTCACCCTGGTCGCCCAGTCCATGGAGGCGCTGGCCGCCGCCGGGGTCGAGCGCCCGCACCGGCTGCTGGGCCCGCTGGTCCACGCGGCGCTCGACAACGCCCTCCGGGCGGGTGACGCCGCTCTCACCGGGCCGGTCGCGCGGGGTGATGTCGGTACGGTGGCCGAGCACCTGCGCCAGCTCCAGGGCGTGGCGCCCGATGTCAGGCCGACCTACGTCGCCCTCGCCCGGGCGACGGCCGAGCGGGCGCTCGCCTCGGGGAGGCTGCGGCCCAGCGCCGCAGAGCCCCTGCTGGACATCCTTGCGACGGATCAGGAGCGACAGTGAGCGACACGGACACCTCCCGGCCCATGGCGGGGCACGCCGTCCCGGTCGTGGCACGCACCCGGGAGGAGCTGGCCGACGCGCGGGCGCGGCTGGGTGGCGACGTCGCCGTGGTCATGACCATGGGTGCCCTGCACGACGGCCATGCCACTCTCATCCGCACGGCCCGGCGGGGTGCCGAGCACGTGATCGTGACGATCTTCCTCAACCCGCTGCAGTTCGGCCCCCGCGAGGACCTCTCCCGCTACCCGCGGACCTTCGACGCCGACATGGAGATCTGCCGGGCAGAGGGCGTCGACCTCGTCTTCGCCCCGACCCCGGACGTCGTCTACCCCGACGGCGACCCCGGCGTGCTGGTGTCGGCCGGCCCGCTGGGCAACGTCCTCGAGGGGCAGGCGCGGCCCGGTCACTTCGACGGGGTGCTCACCGTCGTCGGCAAGCTGATGCACCTCACCCGCGCCGACAGCGCCTACTACGGGCAGAAGGACGCGCAGCAGCTGCTGCTCATCCGCAGGATGGTCCGCGACCTCGACTTCCCCGTCGACGTGGTCTCCGTGCCGACGGTGCGCGAGCCGGACGGCCTCGCGATGAGCTCGCGCAACACCTACCTCACGGCCTCGGACCGCGAGGTGGCGCTGTGCCTCTCCCGCGCGCTGCGGGCAGGGGCCGACGCGGCGGCGGAGGGGCCGTCGGCGGTGCGCCGGGCGGCTCGCGCCGTGCTGGTCGCCGAGCCGCTGGCCCTGATCGACTACCTCGTGCTCGTTCACCCGACGACCCTCGAGGACGTCCCCGAGTGGTACCGCGGTGAGGCCCTGCTCGCCGTCGCCGGCCGGGTCGGCACCACGCGGCTCATCGACAACATGCCCATCAAGGTCGGCCCGGGAGGTGGCGCGCTCGAGGTGTTCTCGGACGTGCACGCCGAGCCGCCGGCCGCGAGCTGAGGGACGCCCATGCAGCGCTTCATGCTCTACGCGAAGATCCACCGGGCCACCGTGACGCAGGCCGACCTGCACTACGTCGGCTCGCTCACCCTGGACCGCGACCTCATGGACGCGGCGGGCCTGCTGCCCGGCGAGCAGGTCGACGTCGTCGACGTCGACAACGGCAACCGGCTCACCACCTACGTCATCGAGGGGGAGCGCGGCTCGGGGACCGTCTGCATCAACGGCGCGGCCGCCCGGCTCATCTCGCCCGGTGACACCGTGATCATCATCGCGTACGCCGCGATGGACGACCACGAGGCGCGGACCTTCGAGCCTCAGGTCGTCTTCGTGGACCGGGCCAACCGGATCGTCGAGGTGGGCCACGACGCGGGGGACGTTCCCGACGGGTTCGGGCTGGCCACCTCCGCGGTGACGCACCGGTCGCACCATGGCTGAGGGGTCGGCGGCCGGAGCCGGCGCGCCCGGCGCGTTCGCCGGGCCGGGAGAGCGCGCGCAGCGCCACGACCTGCGGCTCCCGGCCCGCCTGGTCGCGCCCGGCCCCGGGTGGAGCACCAACGCGGACGTCATCGTCGTGGGCTCGGGCATCGCCGGGCTCACGACGGCCCTGCGGCTGCGCCAGCGGGTCGACCGGGTGCTGCTGGTGACCAAGACCGTGCTCAACGCCGGCTCGACGTTGTGGGCGCAGGGCGGGATCGCGGCTGCGCTCGCCCCCGAGGACACCCCGGACGAGCACCTGCACGACACCCTGGTCGCCGGCGTCGGGGTGTGTGACGTGCCCGCGGTGACGGCGCTCGTCCACGAGGGTCCGGCGCGGGTCCGCGAGCTGGTGGCGCTCGGCGCCGAGTTCGACCTCGACGAGGAGGGCGGCCTGAAGCTGACCCGCGAGGGCGGCCACCGGCGCGACCGCATCGCGCACGCCGGCGGCGACGCCACCGGCCGGGAGATCTCGCGTGCCCTCATCGCCGCCCTGCAGGCCGTCATCGACGACCCCGGCATCGAGGTCATCGAGCACGCCCTCGTCGTGGACCTCCTCCAGGACGCCGACCGTCGGGTGTGCGGGGTGACCCTGCACGTCATCGGCGAGGGCCAGATCGACGGTGTCGGCGCGGCCCATGCCCGCGCCGTGGTGCTGGCCACCGGCGGCCTCGGACAGGTCTACTCGGCCACGACCAACCCCGCCGTCGCGACCGGTGACGGCATGGCGGCGGCGCTGCGCGCCGGTGCCGTCATCGCCGACCTCGAGTTCGT
The DNA here is from genome assembly GCF_036554925.1 of Pedococcus sp. Lineage (NCBI taxonomy): Bacteria > Bacillati > Actinomycetota > Actinomycetes > Micrococcales > Intrasporangiaceae > Pedococcus > Pedococcus sp. The sequence goes on along the minus strand of NZ_DATBMI010000082.1, from coordinate 25,198 downwards.
GCAGTTCCACCCGACCGTGCTCTGGCTCGGCGAGGGCAGCAGCGGCCAGCAGCCCCTGATCTCCGAGGCGGTCCGCGGCGAGGGGGCCTTCCTGGTGGACCGGGACGGCGTGCGCTTCATGTCGGGCGTTCACCCGCAGGCCGACCTGGCCCCCCGGGACGTCGTGGCCCGCGCCATCGTCGACCGCATGCAGGCGACGGGTGAGGACCACGTCCACCTCGACGCCCGGCACCTCGGGAGGGAGTTCCTGGAGGAGCGCTTTCCCTCGATCGTGGCGCGCTGCCGCGAGCTCGGGTTCGACCCGGCCACCGAGCTGCTCCCGGTCGCGCCGGCCCAGCACTACGTCTCCGGCGGCGTTCGCACGGACCTGCTGGGGCGGTCCTCCCTCGACGGTCTCTACGCCTGTGGGGAGGTCGCCTGCTCCGGCGTCCACGGGGCCAACCGGCTGGCCTCGAACTCGCTGCTCGAGGGGCTCGTGTTCGCCCACCGCATCGCCGACGACATCACCGGACGGCTGGCGGCAGGTGAGCTGCCGGTCACCGAGCCGGTGCAGCCGGTGGGGCCCGCGGCGCTGCTCGACGCGTCCCAGCGCGTGGCCGTGCAGCACGCCATGACCACCGGCGCCGGTGCCGTGCGCTCGGCGGCGTCCCTCGCCGCGACGGCGCGCGACCTCGAGGACCTCGCCCGCGGCGCCCGCGGCTCCGAGCCCGGGCCGCAGTCCTGGGAGACGACCAACCTGCTCCACATCGGCCAGCTGCTCACCCTCGAGGCGGCCCTGCGTGAGGAGACGCGCGGCGGCCACCTGCGCTCCGACTTCCCCGACCGCGACGACGAGCACTGGCGCGGCCACAGCCACGCCGAGCGCCACGACGACGGCTCGGTGACGACGACCTTCCACCCCGTGCCCCGACAGGACCCCGCATGAGCGACGCCCCCGACCTCGCGTTCCCCCAGGCCGACGCGGCAGCCCTGGTGCGGACGGCTCTCGACGAGGACCTCGGCCCGGACAGCCTCGACGTCACCACCCTCGCGACGTTCGCCCGCGAGGCGACCGCGACGGCTCAGGTCCTGGCCCGGGGCAGCGGGGTGGTCGCGGGGATGCCCGTGCTGGCGCTGGTGCTCGGCGAGGTGGCGGGCAGGCTCGGCCTCTCGGTGCCGGAGGTGCTGCCGGCCGTCTGGGACGGCGAGCGGGTCCACCGCGGCGACGTGCTGGCCACGGTGACCGGTCCCACCCAGGTCCTGCTCGTCGCCGAGCGGACGATGCTCAACATCCTGTCGCGGCTGTCCGGGGTGGCCACCCACACCCGTCACTGGGCCGACGCGCTCGAGGGCACCGCCTGCACGGTGCTGGACACCCGCAAGACGACCCCCGGGATGCGTGCGCTCCAGAAGTACGCCGTGCGCGCCGGCGGCGGGACCAACAAGCGCATGGGCCTCTACGACACGGCCATGATCAAGGACAACCACAAGCTGGCCGCGGGCTCGCTGACCGCGGCATACCGGGCCATCCGCGAGCGGTTCCCGCAGGTGCCGGTCCAGGTGGAGGTGACCACGGTGGACGAGGCCCTCGAGGCCGTCCGCATGGGTGCGCGCTTCATCCTCTGCGACAACATGTCCGTCGCCCTGCTGCGCGACACGGTCACCGCGGTCCGGGCGACCGGTGAGCGGGTGGAGGTCGAGGCCACCGGCGGGCTCACCCTCGCGGTGGCTCGGGAGTACGCCGAGACCGGGGTGGACTACCTCTCGGTGGGCGCGCTGACCCACTCCTCGCCCATCCTCGACATCGCCCTCGACGTCGTCGAGCCCTGACCGCGGAGGAGTCGGCACGCGACCTCGCCAGTGGGCCGCCCGCCCCTCGCCGGTGACAGGGCGGTATGCCGCGCTGGGTACCCTTTGGGGGTGAGCGAGACCCCCACGACCCACCACGATGCCGACCTGCCCGAGCAGATGCGCGTGCGCCACGAGAAGCGCGAGCGGCTGCTGGCCGACGGGCGGCAGGCCTACCCCGTTGCCGTCGAGCGCACCCACACCCTGGAGCAGGTGCGGGAGCAGTGGGGCCACCTGCAGACGGGCGAGGAGACCGAGGACGTCGTCGGCGTCGCCGGCCGGGTCATCTTCGTCCGCAACACGGGCAAGCTCTGCTTCGCCACCCTCCAGGAGGGGGTGGGCACCCGGCTCCAGGTGATGCTGAGCCTGGCCGAGGTCGGCGCGGAGGCGCTCGCCGACTGGAAGGCCCACGTCGACCTCGGCGACCACGTGTTCGTCCGGGGCCGGGTGATCTCGTCCAGGCGGGGGGAGCTCTCCGTGATGGCCACCGAGTGGCAGATGGCCTCCAAGGCACTGCGTCCGCTGCCGGTGCTGCACAAGGAGCTCTCAGAGGAGGCGCGCGTGCGGCAGCGGTACGCGGACCTCATCGTGCGCCAGGAGGCCCGCGACATGGTCCGCACGCGGGCGGCCATCGTCAAGGCCGTGCGCACGACCCTCGAGGAGCGCGGCTACCTCGAGATCGAGACCCCGGTGCTCCAGCTCATCCACGGTGGGGCCACCGCGCGTCCGTTCACCACCCACATCAACGCCTTCGACCAGGCGATGACGCTGCGCATCGCCCTCGAGCTCAACCTCAAGAAGGCCGTCGTCGGCGGCATCGAGAAGGTCTTCGAGATCGGCCGGATCTTCCGCAACGAGGGCGTCGACTCCACCCACAGCCCCGAGTTCACCATGCTCGAGGCCTACGAGGCCTACGGCGACCAGCACACCATGGCCGAGCTGATGCGCGAGATGTTCCTCGCCGCGGCGGACGCCGTCGGGTCGCGGCAGGTCGAGACCCCGAAGGGCACGGTCGACCTCGACGGCGAGTGGCGCTGGCTGCCGGTCTACCAGGGCGTCAGTGAGGCCGTGGGCGAGGAGGTCACCCCCGAGACCGACGCCGAGACGCTGCGCGCCATCGCCAAGCGCCACGACGTCGAGCTGGACCCGAAGTGGGAGGCCTCCAAGATCGTCACCGAGCTGTTGGGTGAGCTGGTCGAGCCCAACCTCCTCCAGCCGACGTTCCTGTGCGACTACCCACCGCACGCCCAGCCGCTGGCCCGGCCGCACCGCGACGACCCGAACCTCATCGAGGCCTGGGACCTCATCATCGCCGGCGTCGAGCGCGGCACCGCGTTCTCCGAGCTCGTCGACCCCGTGATCCAGCGCCGGGTCCTCGAGGAGCAGTCCCTGAAGGCTGCCGGCGGCGACCCGGAGGCGATGCAGCTCGACGAGGACTTCCTGCGCGCGCTGGAGTACGGCGCACCCCCGATGGGCGGCCTGGGCCTAGGCATCGACCGGCTCATCATGCTGTTCACCGGCGCCAACATCCGCGAGACGATCCTCTTCCCCCACCTGAAGCCCGAGGCGCATTCGTGAGCGAGATCTGGCCCTACATCGTCGCCCTGATTCCTTCGGCCGGCGTCGGCTTCCTCTTCTACATCGTCATCAAGAACATGATCGAGGGCGATCGGAAAGAAAGGCTCGCGCATTCCCAGTGGGAAGCCGAGCAGGAAAAGCGCGCCAAGAATTCCTGACCTGCTTTTCCGCGCTCCGGACGTGGTAGTACGTTGATCGCGTCCATTTCAGCCGGGAAAGGGAAATACCCATGGCGCAGCGCGTGAAAATCATTCTGGAGGACGACCTCGACGGGTCGCCTGCGGACGAGACCGTCACCTTCGGCCTCGACGGGGTGACCTACGAGATCGACCTCAGCGCGGGGAACGCCGCGCGCCTGCGCGATGACCTCGCCTCGTGGGTCGGCCACGCACGCCGTTCCGGCGGCCGCAAGAGCACCTCGTCCGGCCGCGCCTCGGCCTCGTCCGCCAAGCGCACGGACCTCGGCGCGGTGCGTGCCTGGGCTCGCGAGAACGGCTATGAGGTCAGCGACCGCGGGCGCATCTCGGCGGATATCCAGGCCGCCTACGACAAAGCGCACTGAGGCATTTGCCCGAAAGGGGGCGTTCCATTCCGGGAGCGTGAATTGAAGCCCGGAGCAGCGTCCCCTTTCGGAATGCCCGGGACCGATGCCGGCGCGGGCCGAACCACCCCGCCCGTCGTTTCCGACCGCGCCGTCGGGGCTGAGGCTCAGTCGCCGAGCAGGTCCGCCAGCAGGTCACCGTCGCGCGCGACGCGTTCGAGCACCTCGTCGAACATCAGCTGTTCCAGGGCACCCTCGCGCTCGGAGCCTGCCTCGACCTCGTCCCAGGTGCGCGGGGCGGCGCACGTCGGGGTCTCCCGGCCACGCAGCGAGTACGGCACGACGGTGGTCTTGGCAGCGACGTTCTGGCTCCAGTCGAGGAACACCTTCCCCGGACGCAGCGACTTCGTCATCTTCCACAGGATCAGGTCGGGGTGCTTCTTGGTCAGCTCCTGGGCGAGCTGCTGGGTGAGGTCCCGGACCTGGTCGGACGTCAGATCGCCGCCGAGGCCGGCATACAGCTGCATGCCCTTGCTCCCGCTGGTGACCGGGTAGAGATCGAGCCCGAGCGCCCCGAGGCGGTCGCGCACCATGAGCGCCACCTGGGAGCACTGTCGCAGCCCGGCGCCCTGCCCCGGGTCGAGGTCGATGACCAGGCGGTTGGGGTTCTGCGGCTCGCCCTCGCCGTCGATGGTCCACTGCGGGACGTGGAACTCGATCGAGTTGAGGTTGACGAGGTAGGTCAGCGCTGCGAGGTCGTCGACGAGCGGGTACGTCACGTCGTCGACCCGGACCGAGGGCAGCCACGACGGGGCCCCGCTGGGGAGGTTCTTCTCGAAGAAGCTCTGGTCGGCCACGCCGTGCGGCCAGCGCACGCGGGTGACGGGACGGTCCGCCAGGTGCGGCAGCAGCACCTCGGCGACCTGCGCGTAGTAGTGGAGCAGCTCTCCCTTGGTGGTCTCGGTGGCGGGGTACATCAGCTTGTCGAGGCTCGTGAGCTTCAGCCGGCGGCCGGCCACCTGCACGGACGTCGTCTCGGTCACCGGGGCTCGCCTCCCACCGCGTCGGCCATCAGGTCGTCGGCGGTCAGGTCGGAGCGCACGCCGAGGTATGCCGGCTGGCGGAGCCGGCCGTCACGGGTCACCTCGAGGACCCGCGCCTCGACGACCACCTCCGGGCGGACCCACACCGCGCCGCGAGCATCCATCGCGGGAACCTCGTCGCAGAACGGCGACTCGTCGGCGCGCAGGGGCTCGAGCAGCGCGGCGAGCTGCCGCTGGGCGGCACCGGCGATCCCGCTCCCCATGCGGCCGGCGTAGCGCCATCCCTGCGCGGTGGGGACCCCGAGCAGCACGGCGCCGAGGCGGCCCGCGTCGTTGGTCCTCTCCGGGCGCCAGCCGCCCACGACGGCCGAGATCGTCGTGCGGTGGGGCGACTTGAGCCACTCGGAGGACCGTCGCCCCGGCACGTACGCGGAGCCCAGCCGTTTGCTCACCACACCCTCCAGCCCCTGCTCGAGCGTGGCGCGGAACAGCTCCTCGCCGTCCGGGTAGACGGGCGGGACCTGCCAGTGGCGGCCGGTGAGGTCGAGCCGCTCGAGCAGCTCGCGCCGCGCCGACAGGGGTTGGCCGGTGAGGTCCTCGCCGAAGAGCCGCAGCAGGTCGAAGACCATGTAGGTGACCGGGCGGACGGCTGCCAGGCGCTCGGCCCTGCGGCGGTCCGCGACGTGCATGCGGTCGGCCAGCGCCGCGAAGGACGGGCGACCTTCCTGCAGTGCCACCACCTCGCCGTCGAGCAGGAGGTCGTCGTAGGTGTCGGCCAGCCCGGCCAGCTCGGGGTAGCTCGCCGTGACGTCGTTGCCCGTGCGGGACGTCAGCGTGAGCTGTCCGCCGTGGATGTCGGCGAGGACGCGCATGCCGTCCCACTTCACCTCGTGGACCCACGCCGGGCCGGTCGGCACGGCGGCGGCGGGGGTGGCGAGCATGGGGCGCACGGCCCCATCCTGTCAGCGCCGCCCCGTCAGCGCGGTGGGTTGCGCACCCCCAGCACCCGCTCCGTGGTCTCGCGCAGTGCAGCCGACTGCTCGCGGGCGGAGAACGCCGGCGTCGCAGCGATCCGCTCGAGGAAGCCGTTGAGCAGCAGCAGCAGCCACTGGAGGGACTGCTCCGTCGGCCAGTCCTGCCGGATCTGGCCTGCGGTGCGCGCCGCCTCGACCCACGGCAGGAGCCCGTCGTGGATCGCGCGCTCGTCGGCCTCGAGCACCGTGGCGACCTCGGGGACGGTCATCACGCCGCCCACGGCGAGCACGAAGCCGGCAACCCGGTCGTCGCGGGCCTCGTCGGCAGCGTGGTCCACGTAGTCGAGGACCACCGCGAGGGCGTCGTCCCGGCCGCTCTGCGCAGCGAACCACTCACGGGTCTCGGCCGTGCCGAGGTCGATGATCGCGGTCAGGAGGTCGAGCTTGGTGGGGAAGTAGTGGAAGAAGGTGCCTGACCCGATGCCGGCGGCCCGGCAGATGGCGGCAGTGGTGGTCCGCTCGAATCCCGCCCGGGCGAAGCAGGTGAGGGCCGCGTCGATGATGGCGAGGCGCCGCTCCCGGTGGCGTTCTGGGTCGACGGTTCGCGCCATGCGTGGGCGACCTCCTCCCTCTCCTGCTCGTGCCGGCGTCGGCGCCGCACCTCCGCAACCGCGACCACGATCGCCAGGAGAACCGGTGCCCAGTACGTGCGTGACTGCAACACTGCCAGCAGCCAGGCCGGCGGGTGCGGCCGGGGGACCTCCGGCAGGTCTGGGAATGGGATGCGCGGCAGGTCCGGCAGGCGAACCGTCGGCAGGTCGATCCGCGGCAGGCGGAGCTGGGGCAGCCAGCCCCACAGGTCGAGGCTGAGTGCCAGCCTCAGCGTCAACAGCGCCACCGCGACCTGCGCGACGGCGATGACGACATGGCGCGAAGCGGCGAGCCACGGATGGCGCCGCTGCCACTGGTGGCTGCGGTGGGCCCGGGTGCCCTCGGGCGGCTCGAAGGGGATGGTCCTGCGCCGGTGGCGGCGCAGGCCCGCTGGGAACGTGGGGGTCAGGGCTCCCGGCAGCACGAGCTGGACGCGTCCGGGGCCCCCGACCACCGGGTACGCCGCCGCCCGCACGGTCAGGCCGGCCAGGGCCGCCGGAGTGGAGTCAAGCGTCGCGACCTCGAAGGCGATCGAGGACAGCTCCGCCGACCTGGTCGACACCGCAGTGCCGTCCACCCTCAGCTCGGCGGTGGCCAGGGCGCCCTTGCGGGTCAGGGTCACCTCGAGGAGGTGGCCACGGTGGACGAGGTGGTGGACAGCGGACACGACTCAATAATAGAGTACGTGCTCTAGTAAAACCATGACCGCGGTCGACCGGGAGCGGAGGACGACGGTGAGGCACCTGAGTCGCGTCACGCGCAGCAGGGCGCTGCCGCTGGGCGTCCTGTTGGTCCTGGCGCCGATCTGCGCCGAGTTCATCCAGGCCTACCTCCCGATCACGGGCAGGCCGCTCGAGCTGGTGGGGGCCCTGCTCGTGCTCGCGCCGCTCTACGGTGGCACGGCCGTGCTCATCCGCGAGACGGCGGTGCGCACGGGGCGTGGCTGGCCGGGGGTGCTCCTGCTGGCCGCCGCGTTCGGCGTGGTGCAGGCGGGGATCGTCGACATGAGCCTGTTCCTGTCCGTCGACACCGGGGTGCCGGCCTTCGACGAGGCGTTCACGCCCACCCTCGTCGGCCTGCTCGGGGTCAGCGCAGCTGCCTCGACCACGTGGGTCGGCGGCCACGTCGTCATGAGCATCGGCGTCCCGGTTGCCCTCGTCCACTGGGCGTGGCCGCGGTGGGCAGGTCGGCCGTGGCTTGGCCCCCGCGGGCTGGCGGTCATGGCTTCGCTCGTGCTCGGGGCCGCGGCCCTCATCCATGCCGACCAGCGGAGCGTCCAGGGTGGGGGGCCCTCGAAGGCACAGCTGGTCGGGGCGACGGTGGTGGCGGGGGCCCTGGTGGCCCTGGCCCTCAGCCGCATCGGCAGGCCGCTGCCCACGACGACGCAGCGAGTGCCACCTCGGGCGCTCTGGCTCCTGTGCGGGGCGTTCGCGGTGAAGCTGACCGCGGAGCTGGTGCCCCCGACGTGGCTCGGCGTCAGTGTGGTCTGGGTCCTGGCGGCCGGGACCGTGGTCTCGGTGGCCCGGCTGTCGGTCTCCGGGCACTGGCGGGACGGGCAGCCCGCGGCACTCGCTGCCGGAGCCCTGCTGGCCTGGGCCGTCATCGGGTTCCTCGCCCCCGCGGTTCCCGGGGTGGACCCCACCAACCGCCTGGTCCACAACCTCGTCTTCGGTGTGCTCGCGGTGCTGCTGGCCATCGTCGTGGTCCGCCGAGACCAGCGTCGGTGTGCCACGGGGTCCGCAAAGGACGATGCACCCACGCCGCGGGCGAGGCATGCTTGACCCGTCGACGCGACCGGCACGGCACACGGGAGGAAGCAGGGCATGCGAGCGATCTGGAAGGGGGCCGTCTCCTTCGGCCTCGTCAACGTGCCGATCCGGCTCTACTCCGCGACCGAGAACCACGACGTGCAGTTCCGACAGGTGCACCGCGAGGACGGCGGCCGCATCAAGTACCAGCGGATCTGCTCGATCGATGGGGACCAGGTCTCGTACGACGACATCGCGAAGGGCTACGAGACCGAGGACGGCGAGATGGTCGTGCTCACCGACGAGGACTTCAAGGAGCTCCCGGCGGCGAGCTCGAAGGAGATCTCGGTCCAGAAGTTCGTCCCGGCCGACCAGATCGACCCGATGCTGCTCGACAAGTCCTACTACCTCGAGCCGGACAAGTCCGCAGCCAAGCCGTACATCCTCCTCCGCGACGCGCTCGAGCAGGCGGACCGGATGGCCGTGGTGACGGTGTCGATCCGCACCCGCATGACGATGGCCGTGCTGCGGGTCAAGGACGGCGTGATCGTCATGCAGACCATGCTCTGGCCCGACGAGATCCGCGCCGCCGACTTCGCCAGCCTCGACGAGGACGCGCACGCCACGGCGAAGGAGCTCGAGATGGCGAACATGCTGATCGAGTCGCTCGCCGGCGACTACGACCCCGACGAGTACGAGGACGACTACGCCCAGGCCGTCGAGGCGCTGGTCAGGGCCAAGGTCGAGGGCGGCGAGGTCCGGATGGCCCCGGAGTCCAAGGACGAGTCCGGCGAGGTCGTGGACCTCCTTGCGGCGCTGGCGAAGTCGGTGGAGAAGGCGAAGGCGTCACGCGGCGAGGCGCCGGCGGCGGAGAAGGCGCCCGCGAAGCAGGCCGCGACGAAGAAGTCCACGGCGAGGAAGCCGGCCGCCAAGAAGTCGACGGCCAAGAAGGCCGCGGCGAAGCCGGCCGCTGCCAAGAAGGCCGCCAGCAAAGCGAGCTAGCCACAGACCTCAGGCCGGGTGTGCCGCGCGGCCGGGCCACGCGGCATACCCCTTCCCTCCGCGGTGCACGCCGGTCTCGGTGGCCGCCATGCGCCGCAGTGCAGGAGTGCCGCAGGATGTCTCCATGCCAGAAGGCCACACGCTGTTCGCCCTCGCCCGCGACCTCGACGCGGCCTTCGCCGGGTCGAGCCCGCAGGTGAGCAGTCCCCAGGGCAGGTTCACCGCCGGGGCCGGCCTGCTCGACGGCCGCGAGATGCTCCACGCCACGTCGTGGGGCAAGCACCTGTTCGCCGAGTTCGCTGGGGACGCCTGGCTGCACGTGCACCTTGGCCTCATCGGCACCTTCACCATCGACGAGCGCCCGTATGCCGGTGAGGTCCCCGTCGTCGGGCAGGTGCGCCTGCGGCTCGCGACGCCCGAGCACGTGGGCGACCTGCGCGGGCCCAACCTCTGCGCGGTCATCACCCCGGAGCAGGTCGAGGCGGTCACGTCGCGTCTGGGCCCGGACCCGCTGCGGCCGGACCCCGACCCCGGGACGGGATGGCGCAAGGTCTCGCGCAGCTCGCGCAGCATCGCCGAGCTGCTCATGGACCAGTCGGTGCTCGCCGGTGTGGGGAACGTCTACCGCTGCGAGGTGCTCTTCCGGCAGCGGGTCAACCCCCACCGGCCCGGGAAGGAGATCCGGCGCTCGACCTGGGAGGCGATCTGGGCCGACCTGGTCGAGCTGCTCCCTCTGGGGGTGGCCACCGGCAGGATCGTCACCGTCGAGGAGCAGGTCGAGCAGGTGCGCGCCGACCTCGCGCGCGGTGAGGTGGACCGGCTCGAGGAGCGCACCTCCTACGTCTACCGGCGAGCCGGGGAGCCGTGCCGGGTCTGCGGCTCGAGGGTCCGCACCCAGGTGGTGGCCGGCCGGAACCTGTTCTGGTGCGGCCGCTGCCAGCGGCGCAGGTAGCGCCCGGACCCCGGGCCGGAGGGGGTGGCCCGGCCCGGGGCGGTTCTCGGGTGCCGCACGCCTCAGTCGATCGCCTCGCAGATGTTCTCGGCGCTCCCGTGCCTGCCGAGCGTGAAGGAGCGCGTGCCGTCGGCGCCCAGGCTCAGCGTCGTGCCGCGGCCGTCCAGGACGTAGATGCCACTCGCCGGGCTGCTCCCGGCGGGCATCGTCGCCCCGAAGGCTCCGTGCTCGGACACCATCGAGGCCATGGAGCCGTCGGGACGGTAGTGCACGGTCGCCGTGGCGCTGAGGTCGCGCACCACGGACGCGCCAGTGGAGACGTTGGTGTAGCGCATGACGAGGGGACCCCGCCACCGTTGCGTCTTCACCGTGCCGTCCGGGTAGAGCTCGGTGTTCCTGTAGTACTCGTCGTCCTCGACCACCGTCTCCTGCACGTCGAACGCGCAGGTGGAGCGCGCCGCGGGGACGAGGATGTCCGGCTGCTCGTAGGGCACCCAGGGCGACCCGCCGGCGGAGGCGGGCGCGGCCCCCGCGCAGAGCGCGAAGGCCGCTGCCACAGCGGTCGAGGCGGCGACAGTGCTGGTGCGCATCCAAGTCTCCTAACCAGTAAAGGCAAAATGTGTGGTTAGACCCAACCATGGTCCCCGGCGGCCGGTCAAGGCACAATGGGCCGGTGCACTGGGAGTCGGTCGAGGGCGTCAGGGTCCCGCAGCGGGCCGGTGGCCACCCCGCGCTGGACCTGTGCAACACCCTTGCCGGGTGGGCCGACCCGCCGGCCGACCGCAGCGAGTGGCTGCCCGGCTACGACGAGCTCGCCGTGTGGTCCGAGCTCGCCGGGCTCCTCGGTGGGGTGCCCGCGGCGACGCTGCGGCGTGCGGCGACGCGGGATCCAGAGGGCGCGGCTGCAGTGGTTGCGGAGGTGCGCAGCCTCCGGCACCACCTGCGTGCGGCGATCCTGGACCCACACCACAGCCGCGGGCTGCGCCCCGTGGGTGACGTGGCGCAGCGTGCCGCAGCCCGGGCCACGCTGACCGCAGGTGACCCGCCCCTGTGGCGACTGCCGGTGGACCTCGACCTCCCGCTGCTGGCCGCGGGCCGGGTGGGTGCCGAGTTCCTCACCCAGGGCCGCCTCGGCGATGTGCGCGCCTGCCCGGGGCCGGGCTGCGGGTGGCTCTTCCTCGACGCGCGCGGCCGGCGCCGCTGGTGCTCCATGGCGTGGTGCGGCAACCGTGCGAAGGTCCGCGCGCATGCCGAGCGTGCCCGGCTGGAGGGCGGGCGGGGCTGACGGAGCCCTCCCTGTGGCCGCGGTCACACCGTTTCTGCAAGATCCACATCCTGAGATGCGGTTTTCGGTCCGCGCGCACCGCCGGTGAGCACGGGACTGCAGCCGGCCGTCGCCATACCCGTTGGTATCCGTTGCAAGGGGAGGGCAGCGTTTTGCGGCGGATCGCCCCGTTTGCCTAGCGTTGGCGACGCACGCCGGAGCCTGAGGGCGACGGGCGGGGAGAGGAGCAGGAGGCTTCCCGCCGCCGGTGAGCGGACCACCCCAGCACGCCAGGATGCCGCCTGCGTCGAAGCAGGCGCTGCGTGACAACGTTGTCAGTGGACTGCCCCCGATGGTGTGGGCACGTGACGGGTGAGTCCCCGGAAGGATCCCGACCCCCCACCACCCCAGCAGGAGGACATCCATGTCTACGTTCCGAAACCCCTTGCCGCACAGATCATTGCGCCGCGCTGGTGCGGTCGCTGCCGCCGGCGCGGTGGCCACCACCCTGCTCGTCGCGGCGCCGACCTCGGCCGCGGACGGCGACGTGCCGGAGCCGACCAGGCACACGCAGAAGGCGTACGACCCCGAAGCCGACTTCACGGCCAGGTGGACCCGCGCCGACGCCCGGCAGATCATGGCGCAGCAGGACGCGTCCGCCTCGCGCGGAGAGAACTCCGTGCCCCAGTCGCAGACCATGCCCGAGATCCCGAAGGACTTCCCGACGATGACCGACGAGGTCTGGGTCTGGGACACGTGGTCGCTCACCGACGAGAGCGCGAACCAGCTGAGCTACAAGGGCTGGGACGTCATCTTCTCGCTCGTCGCGCCGCGTGACATCCCCTTCGACGACCGGCACTGGAACGCCCGGATCGGCTACTTCTTCCGTCCGACGAACGCCGACCCGAGGACGACGCCCTGGAAGTACGGCGGCTACCTCTTCCCGGACGACGCCTCGATCAGCACCACGGAGTGGTCCGGTTCGACCCGTCTCATCCGCGGCAACACCGTCCAGACCTTCTACACGGCGACCACCGGGCCCAAGGGCAAGCGCCCCGGCACCGAGGGAAAGCCGGCGGTGATCGCCTCGTCGTTCGGGAAGATCCACGCTGACAGGAGTGGCGTCTCGTTCGACGGCTTCACCCAGCACACCGAGCTGCTCGAGCCGGACGGCACGTTGTACCAGACCCCCGAGCAGAACCAGATGTTCGCGTTCCGGGACCCGTTCACCTTCGAGGACCCCGCCCACCCGGGCAAGACCTTCATGGTCTTCGAGGGCAACTCGGCCGGCGAGCGCGGCTCCGACGCGACCAGGTGTGATGCCTCCGACCTCGGCTACCGCAAGGGCGAGGAGAACGGTGAGACCGTCTCGCAGGTGAACGACAGCGGTGCCTACTACCAGCGGGCCAACATCGGCCTCGCGGTGGCGGAGAACAAGAGCCTGACGCGGTGGAAGCTGCTGCCCCCGCTGCTCTCGGCGAACTGCGTGAACGACCAGACCGAGCGCCCGCAGGTCTACATCCAGCGGGAGAACGGCAAGCTGAAGTACTACCTGTTCACCATCAGCCACCAGTTCACGTACGCGGCGGGAACCCGCGGCCCCGACGGCGTCTACGGATTCGTGGGCGACGGCATCCGCTCGGACTACCAGCCGCTCAACGACAGCGGGCTCGTCCTCGGCTCGCCGACGGACCTCAACCTCCCCCCGGACCGCCCCGAGTCCCCGACCCAGGGCCAGAACCCGCGCCAGTTCCAGGCGTACTCGCACTACGTGCAGCCGAACGGCCTCGTGCAGTCCTTCATCGACAACGTGGACGGCCGACGCGGCGGCACGCTCGCGCCGACGGTCAAGATCAACTTCTTCGGCGGGAAGTCCACGGTCGACAGGGAGTTCGGCGACAACGGCCTCGGCCCCTACGGCTGGCTGCCGACCAACAAGCACGTCGGTGGCAAGGGCTTCACCAAGGCCCCGGCAGCCCCGCGGGCCGAGAAGCGAGGCTGAGCCGACGGCGCGGCCGAGCCTGCCACACGGCATACGGCACGCGCAGCACTGAGCAGGGCGGGCGCCCGGGGCAGGGGCCCGGGCGCCCGCCCACCAGCAACGCGGAGAACAACGTGGCCAACCGACCCATGACAGCCCCGAGGAGCGACCTGCCGTGTCCACCACCACACCTCGCCAGCCGACCCACGCGGTCGCCGTCGCGGTGGCATCGTTGCTCGTCGCGGTGCTGGCCGTCCTGCTCGCCCCGCGTGGGGGGAGCGGGGAGGATGGCGGCGTGAGCATCGCCGAGACCCCGCACTGGAGGCCGGTCGCCCACCTGACCCCGCAGCAGAACTGGATGAACGACCCCAACGGCCTGGTCTACGTGGACGGCCGCTACCACGTCTTCTACCAGCACAACCCGCACGGCAACGACTGGGGCAACATGTCGTGGGGCCACTCCTCGAGCACCGACCTCGTGCGCTGGAAGGAGCACCCGGTCGCCCTGCCAGCCACGCGAGAGGAGGAGGCCTTCTCGGGATCGGTGGTCTACGACCGGGAGAACCGGTCGGGTCTCGGGACGGCCGAGAACCCGCCGCTGGTGGCGGTGTACACCAGCGTGTTCAAGGAGGGCTCCGGCCATGAGCCGGGAACCCAGGCCCAGTCGGTCGCCTGGAGCACCGACCGGGGGGAGACCTGGCAGCGCCACACAGGCAACCCGGTGCTCAGCCTGGACCCGCCGTCACGGCACTTCCGCGACCCGAAGGTGACGTGGTACCCCCAGGGTGGCTACTGGGTCCTGACGACCGTGGTCGCCGACGACCACGTGGTGAAGCTCTACCGGTCCGACGACCTCCTGCACTGGGACTTCCTCAGCGACTTCCGCGCGGACGCGCCCGAGGGTGTGCTGTGGGAGATGCCGGAGCTCGTCCAGGTGCCGGTGGAGGGGCAGCCGGGCCGACGCGAGTGGGTGATGCTGCTCAGCGTGAATCCCGGCGGCGTTGCTGGAGGTTCGGGTATGCGCTACTTCACGGGCACGTTCGACGGGACCACCTTCGAGGCCTCCGACGAGCGGTCGACCGGGCCCACCCCGGACGAACAGACCTGGCTGGACCACGGGCCCGACTTCTACGCGGCGACGTCGGTGTCACACGCACCGGGCGAGCGGCCGGTGGTCATCGGCTGGATGAGCAACTGGGCGTATGCCGCCGACGTCCCGACCGCGCCGTGGCGCGGCTCCATGGCGATCCCGCGCGAGCTGGTCCTGCACCGGACGCCGACCGGGCTCGTTCTCGGGAACCACCCGGCGGCGCCGGTGGAGAGGGCCGTTGGCGGTCCGGAGCAGGCGCTGGCGCGCGTGGACGTCGACGGACGGCGCGAGCTGGCCCCGCTGGACCGCGAGGGGGCGTACTGGGTGGGCGCGACCCTGCGACCCGGGGACGCCGCCACCGCCGCCGTCCAGCTGTTCGGTCGCGGCGGGCGCGAGGGCGCCCGGGTCTCCTACGACCGGACGGCGGGCGAGCTCGTGGTGCAGCGGGCCGGCTCGGGTCCGGCCGCCTTCACCGACCGCTTCGGCACCCGGTACCGCGTGCCGGTGCCGCTGGAGGACGGGAGGGTCCGGCTCGACGTGCTCGTCGACCGCGGCTCCGTGGAGGTCTTCGCCCACGGTGGGCGTACCTCGGTGACCACCCTCGCCCTGCCCGAGGCCGGCACCACCGGCCTGGCCCTGTTGAGCGACGGTGGGGCGTCCACCTTCGAGGACGTGAGCGTGAGGGCGTTCGGGTCGTGACGCCCCGCCGTACCTAGGGGAAGACCCGCCACCGCGCGGAGAGGCCCACCGCGGCGAGCAGGGCGAGCGCAGCCAGTGCGACCAGGCCCGCACTGACCTCCACCTCGCGCGTCTGCCGGTCCACGTGGCGGGGAAGGTCGGCGAGCACCCCCTGCAGCTGGTCCGCGTCGCTGGCGCGGAAGTAGGTGCCGCCCGTCGTGTCGGCGACCTCGCGCAGCGCGTCCTCGTCGACGACGAGGAAGTTGCGGCCGTCACGGCCGAACCCGCCCAGTCCGGAGCCGAAGCGGTTCACGTCGCCGGCGCCGAGCTGTTCGCGGGTGCAGAAGAGCCGGGTCGGGTTCGTGGTTCCGAAGCCGATCGGGAAGACCCGCACCCCGCGGGCGGCGGCCTGCTCGGCGGCTGCCTCGGGGGTCACCCCGCGGGTGTTGGCGCCGTCCGTCAGCAGGACGATGATCTCGGGTACCGGGTCAGGCCTGCCGCCTTGCGGGCTGCTGCCGGGGGGGCCGGACGGCGTGGCGGGTGCCGGGGTGCCCTGCACGTCCGCTCCGCGCTCGTCGCCCGGGTCCGCCGGCGCGACGTTCGGGTTGATCTCCGCGATGGCGTCCACGGACTTGAGGATGGCGGCGCCGATCGTCGTGCCACGCCCCGTGGTCAGCGTGTCGACCGCCCGGAGGACCGCCTCGCGATCGGTGGACGGCGGCACCGCCAGCTGCGCGAACCCGGAGAACAGGACCAGGCCGATGCGCAGGTCGTCCTCCTGCGCACTCACGAAGTCGCGGACCGCCTCCTGTGCGGCGGTGAGACGGTTGGGCTCGACATCGGTGGCGCACATCGAGCCCGACACGTCGAGGGCGAGGATGACCGCCGTCCCTGCCGTCGGGACCTCGGCCTCGACCTGCGGACGGGCACCCGCGAGGCCGAGGAGCCCCAGGCTGGCCAGCACCAACGCGAACGGCACGTGCCTGCGCCAGCGCGCCGACGGCGGTGCGGCCGCCCGGACCAGCGCCACCTGGGAGTGGCGCACCGCCACGCGACGCCGTCGCCGCAGCTGCCACAGGTATGCCGCGGTGAGGGCGGGCAGCACGAGGAGGACGGCCAGGGCCCACGGCCAGGCGAAGGACATGGCTACACCACCCTCCCCGTCCGGACCAGCGACACGACGGCGCCGACGAGGAGCAGCAGGGCGGCTGCCCCCGCCAGCACCGCGGTCACCTCGAGGCGCCGGGTCTGGGCGGTCCAGTCGAGGTCGATGGAGTCGTAGACGTCGGCCAGGGCCGCGGCGTCGGCGGCCCGGTAGTACGTGCCGTCCGTGGTGGAGGCGATCTCACGGAGCAGCTCCTCGTCAAGGGCGGTCGCCACCGAGAAGCCGTCCACCTCCAGCACCGTGCCCTCGGGACTGCCGAGGCCGATGGGGTGGATCCGGACGCCTGCGACCGAGGCCAGCTCGGCGAGGGGCAGGGGGTCGGGGTCCGAGGTGTTCTCCCCGTCCGAGAGCAGCACGACCGCGGAGGACCCGTAGTAGCCGACGTCGACACCCTCGAGGTCGCCGGCCGTCGGCGACTCGGAGGCGACGATCGGGCGTCCCGCGATGGCCGTCAGGGACGTCAGGATCCCCCGCCCGAGCGCGGTGGCGCCCTGCGGCGCGAGCCGGTTGATGGCGGCCAGCACCTGGGCCTGGTCGGTGCTGGGCTGCAGGGCGATGACGCCGCTCTCGCCGAAGGCCACCACCCCGATGCGGATGCTCGTCGGCTGGCGCTCGACGAACGTCCGCGCCGCGGCCTTCGCGGCCTCCATCCGCGTCGGCCGCAGGTCGGTCGCGCTCATGCTCGTGGAGACGTCGAACGCCAGGATCACGGTGCCCTCGCGGCGGGGGTCCGCGACCGTGGCCTCCGGCCGGGCCAGCGCGACGAGCAGCAGCGTGAGGGCGGCGAGGAGGAGTGCCGGCCCGAGGTGCCTGGTCCGACGGCCCCGGGACGCGGCGCGGTGGTCCCGCGCGTGGACCACCAGGCCCATCGACGCGAGCTGGTCGCGCCGCGCGTCCTGCCGGCGCACCAGCCTGCGGTACCCCGCCAGCAGGAAGGGGATCGCCAGCAGCGACAGGAGCATCCAGGGCCAGGTGAACGTCATCGCCGGCCCCGCTTGCGCAGGTCGGCGATCCGCGCGAGGGCGCGGACGAGGTCCTCGTCCGTCGCGACCTGGTACAGCTCGACCCCCGCGGACCTGGCGCCGTCCCGGAGCTCGGCCTGTCGCTCGTCCGCGGCGGCCCGGAGCCTCTGCTGGAATGCCGCGTCGTCGGTGTCGACGAAGATCTGCTCCCCGGTCTCGGCGTCCTCGACGTAGACCATGCCGACGGCGGGCAGCTCGAACTCGCGCGGATCGACGACCTGGACGGCGACCACGTCGTGCCGTCGGGCCAGCAGGGAGAGGGGCCGCTCCCAACCGGGGCTGCTGATGAAGTCCGACACGAGAACCACCAGGGAGCGCCGCCGCGCGACACCCAGGGCGGCTCGCAGCAGCACCGACAGGTCGGTGGCGGTGCCGGTGGGCTCGGCTGGGCGGAGCAGCTCGTGCGTGATGCGCAGGACCTGGTTGCGGCCCTGACCCGGTGGGATCGTCAGCTCGACGACGTTGCTGAACAGCATGGCGCCGACCCGGTTGCCGCCGCGGGCGAGCAGCTGCGCGATGGTGGTGGCCAGCTCGAGGACGACGTGCTCCTTCTGCCGGTCGACCGGGCCGAAGCCCATCGAGGGGGACCGGTCGAGGAGCAGCCAGGCGGTGACCTCACGGTCCTCGACGTACTGGCGCACGAACGGCGTGTCCATCCGCGCCGTGACGTTCCAGTCGATGTGGCGCAGGTCGTCGCCCGGCTCGTACTCGCGCAGGTCGTGGAAGTCCGTGCCGGCGCCCCGGAACAGGGTGCGGTAGTCGCCCTGCAGCCGGCCGTCGAGCAGGCGGATGACCCGCCACTCCAGGCGGCGCAGGACCCGCTCGGGCGTCAGCGGGGGCGCGTGGTCCATGGCTGTCCCGGGGCCGGGGCCCGCTCGCGGAGGGGGATGTCGGGCACCGCGACCGCGTCCAGGACCGGCTGCAGCAGGTCGTCGGGGGTGAGGCCGTCGGCCAGGGCCTCGTAGGAGAGGACCACGCGGTGGCGGAGCACGTCCAGGGCGAGGTCGCGGGCGTCGAGCGGCAGCGCGTAGTCGCGTCCGCGGAGGAAGGCGAGCGCCTTGGCGGCACGAACCAGGTTGATCGACGCCCGCGGGCTGGCGCCGAAGGACACGTACCGTGCGAGGTCGGGCAGGCCGACCGAGACGGGCTGGCGGGTGGCGGTGGCGAGCTGCACGGCGTACTGGATGACGGCGGGGTCGACGTAGACCGCGTCGGTCTCGCGCTGGTACTGCAGCAGCTGCTCGGTGGTGACGACCTGCTGGGTCGCCTCGAGGCTGCCGGTCATGCGCTCGACCACGACGAACTCCTCGCCGGGTGTGGGATAGCCGACGAGGACCTTGAGCATGAACCGGTCGACCTGCGCCTCCGGCAGGGCGTACGTCCCCTCGGACTCGATCGGGTTCTGGGTGGCCATGACCAGGAACGGGTCGGGCGCCGGGTAGCTCTCGCGGCCGATGGTCACCTGGCGCTCCTGCATGACCTCGAGCAGTGCGCTCTGCACCTTGGCCGGCGCGCGGTTGATCTCGTCGGCCAGGAGCAGGTTGGCGAAGACCGGGCCGAGCGAGACCTGGAACTCGCCGTCCCGCTGGTTGTAGATGCGCGTCCCGGTGAGGTCAGCCGGGACCAGGTCGGGGGTGAACTGGATGCGCTGGAACTCGCCACCGATGGCCTGGGCGAGAGTCTTGATGGCCATCGTCTTCGCCAGGCCGGGCACACCCTCGACGAGCAGGTGCCCACGCGAGAGCAGCGCGACCAGCATGCGCTCCAGGAGCAGGTCCTGGCCCACGATCGTCTTCTTGACCTGGTAGAGGGTGTGCTCGAGCGGGTGCTGCGCCTGGGGGTCGTCTGTCCCGTGGACGTCCATGGCTGTCCTCCCGTGGCCTGGCGGCCGGGCTAGAGGGGCGGTGCGTCGGCCGCGCCGCCGGCGGTGGCGATCGGCACGGCGAACCCGATGCCGACGAAGAACGACTGGTCCGTGGGGTTGGCGAGCCCGGTGACGACGCCGATGACCTGACCTGACCGGTTCAGCAGCGGGCCGCCGGAGTTGCCGGGGTTGACCGCGGCGTCGAACTGGATCAGGCCGGAGAGCTCACGGTCCTGGTCGAGCCGCGCCGAGCGGTCCAGGGCGGACACCACGCCGGTGGTCAGGGTGCGCGACAGGCCGAAGGGGTGGCCGACCGCGATGACGGGGTGGCCCACCTGTGCCCCGCCGCCGAGCACGGCCGGCACCACGACCTCCGGGAGCTGGTCGACCCGCAGCGCCGCGATGTCGTTCGCCGGCTGGCGTGCCACGATCTCGGCCCGGGCCAGGGTGCCGTCGGCGAAGCGGGCCTCGATGCTCTCGGCGTCCGCGACGACGTGCAGTGCGGTGAGGATCGTCCCGTTGGCGTTGACGACGATGCCCGCACCGGTGCTGGCGGACGACCCGTCCGGTCCTGCCCCGCCCGTCGAGGTGAGCTGCACCAGGGACGGCAGGATGCCCTGGTAGACCACAGCGGCGTCCGGTGGCTGCGCCCGCTGCTCCTCGAGGGCCTTGGTGATGCGCTCCTGCACCTGCCGGTCGACCTGGCCCCGCGTCAGGGGCTCGGGGCCGGAGCCGCCCTGCCAGAGCAGCGCGGCGACGACTCCGACGAGGGCCACCGAGGCCAGGACCCAGCGCCAGTGCCATCGCGGGCGCCGCCGGGCCGGTCGCGGCAGTGCGTCGGCGGGCGTCGGGCCAGACGCCCCCACGGTCTCCGGCGCTGCCATCCGGGCCACCCTTCGGACTGTACGTGTGTTTCCGGGCCTTGCCCACGGCCTGCAGCAGACTCACACCGTCTTCTCAGGAACTCGCCCTTTCGGGCACTCGCCCTCTCGGCACCCGCCCTCTCGGCACTCGCCCTTCTCGGGAACTCGCCGCGGCGGCACGGCGAGGAGGCGCCGACGCCGACGCCTCGCGCGACCGGTCCCGGCGCGAGCGCTAGGTTCCAGGGATGGACACCGGAGTCTTCGGCCCGCCCGACCCTGCGTCCCTGAGGGACCTCCAGCTGGAGCGGATGCGGTGGAGCCTGCGCCACGCCTACGACAACGTCGCCCACTACCGCCGCGCCTTCGACGAGCACGGCGTCAGCCCCGACGACCTGCGCGAGCTGTCCGACCTGGCGCGGTTCCCCTTCACGACCAAGGCGGACCTGCGCGCGAACTACCCGTTCGGGATGTTCGCGGTCCCGCGCGAGCAGGTCTCGCGCATCCACGCCTCGAGCGGCACCACCGGCCGGCCCACCGTCGTCGGCTACACGAGAGACGACCTGGAGACGTGGGCCGAGGTCGTGGCCCGCTCCATCTCGGCGGCCGGGGGACGGGCGGGCGACATGGTGCACGTCGCCTACGGCTACGGCCTGTTCACCGGCGGCCTCGGCGCCCACTACGGCGCGGAGCGGCTCGGCTGCACGGTGGTGCCGGTCTCCGGCGGCATGACCGAGCGCCAGGTGCAGCTCATCACCGACTTCGGCCCCCGCATCATCATGGTCACCCCGTCCTACTTCCTCGCGATCCTCGACGAGATGGAGGCGCAGGGCATCGACCCCCGGCAGACCTCCCTCGAGATCGGGATCTTCGGGGCGGAGCCGTGGACCGAGCAGATGCGCGAGGAGGTGGAGCGCCGCAGCGGGATCCGCGCCGTGGACATCTACGGTCTCTCCGAGGTGATGGGGCCGGGCGTCAGCCAGGAGTCGGGGCAGACCCAGGACGGCCTGCACATCTGGGAGGACCACTTCCACCCCGAGGTCGTCGACCCCGTCACCGGGGAGGTGCTGCCCGACGGGGAGGAGGGGGAGCTGGTCTTCACCTCCCTCACCAAGCAGGCCATGCCGGTGGTGCGCTACCGCACCCGCGACCTGACCACGCTCCTGCCGGGCACTGCATACCCGCAGTTCCGGCGGATGGCCAAGATCACCGGCCGCAGCGACGACATGATGATCGTGCGCGGCGTCAACGTCTTCCCGTCGCAGATCGAGGAGCACATCCTCGCCGTCGACGGCCTCGCCCCGCACTACGTCTGCGTGCTCACCCGGCCGGGCCGCCTGGACGAGCTGACCGTGCGCGTGGAGGCGGTGGCCGAGGGGCTGCCGGAGGCGCGCCGCACCGCGCTGGCCAGGGACCTGCAGTCCCGGGTCAAGCACCGGGTCGGTGTCACCATCAGCGCCGAGGTCGTGGAGCCGCACGCCCTCGAGCGCTCGCTCGGGAAGGCCCGTCGCATCGACGACCGGCGGCACCTGCGCTGACGCCGCGTCACCGGGACTGCGCCGGCACGGCGAAGACCACGACGTTGCGCTCGTAGTGCCCTGTGCGGCGGTCGAACTCGCCGCCGCAGGTGACCAGGAGGAGGCGGGCCGGCACCTCCTGGCGGAACAGCTCACGCCAGGGCAGGGTCGCCTTGGGGTAGGAGCGGCGGGCGACGACGCGGTAGGTGGCGGAGCTCCCCTCGGGACCTCGCACCGTGACGGTCGCGCCGACCGGCGTGCGGCTGAGGTCGACCAGGCTGCCCAAGCCCTCCTCGGCGGAGTCGACGTGACCCGCCATGAGGATGGTGCCGTAGGGGGCGCCCGGCGCGGCCCCGCCGGACCACCAGCCCACCTCTCGCGGGCTCTCGGGCACCACCAGCGCGCCCCCAGCGTCCACACCGGTCGGCACGACGGGCGCCTCGACACCGATCGCCGGCACCCGCACAGCGGTGGGGCGGAACGAGCGGTCGGGCGCCACCGTCAGGCTGGGCGTGGCGCTCGTGACCGCGGTCGTGGAGGAGCTGGGTGGGGCGGGGCTGGGTGGGGCGGGGCTGGGTGGGGCGGAGGGTGCCGAGGGGCTCGGCGACGCGGGTGCTGCAGGGTCCGACGTCGTCAGGTCGCCCGGGCTGGGTGGGGAGAGGACGGCCGAGGGCACATCGCCGGCGTTCGGTGCCGCGCGGTCGGAGGCCTGGACCGCCGCACCCACGCCGGTGGCCGCGAGCAGCAGGACACCGGCGACCAGGGTGGTCAGCCCCGGTCGCCGGTGCCTGCCGTGCTGCACGCGCGTCCCTCGTGTCGACTCGGTGTCGTCTCGTGGAGACGGGTCAGCGCCCGGCGGCGGCGCGGGCCAGGCGGCGCGAGCCCGCCGCGGCCAGGGCGGCCCCGGCGAGCCCGGTCAGGACCAGGAGCGGTGCGGCTGGGGTGCCGTCGGCCTGGCCGCCGGTGCCGGCGTTGACCGTGGTGGGGGCGGCGCCGCCACTGCTGGCGTACGACTGCGTGACCGCGGTGAGGGTGTCGCCCTCGAGGCTGCCGACCGCGTAGACCACCAGGGTCTGGCCCGACTGCACCGGCAGGTCGACCGGGCCGATCACCGGCTCGGTCGTGCCCGCGGCCGCGACGGAGGCCGAGACGGTGCCGGCCGGCACCATCAGCATCTTCTCGTCCGGGTTGCTGAGGTCGCTGATGACCGCCTCCCCACCGGCGAGCACGTCGACGGCGGGTGCGGCAGCCGTGTGGCGCACCACGAGGCGCCCCATGCCGTCCGGCACGGCTTCAGTGGGGTTGATGAACGGCTTGATCGAGGGCTGGCCCTCCGCCGTCAGGTGGGCCACCACGGTCGCGTTCGCGCCCGCGGGCAGGTCTGGGGAGAGCTCGAGGATGGGGTCGGAGCCGGCGGCCGCCCCGGCGGGCCGCACCTCGATGTCGTGCGACCCGGCCGGCAGGCTGATCGGGTCGGTGACGGTCTCGAACTCGAAGTTCGACAGGGCGCGGTTGCCGTCGACGTAGACGTCGACGGGGGTGTCGGGTATGCCGTGCACCACCGTGACGGTGGCACCTGCAGTGGCGGCCTGCGCCGGCAGCGCGGCCAGACCGGCCGCGGCGAGCACGCCGGCAGCAGCAAGGGTCGCTCGCCGCGCGTGGGTCTTCTGAGTCTTCATGGGTATGCCCTTCCCTCCGTGGGCCCCCTCGTGGGGCGTCCTGACGAACCCGGTTCGGTTCGGCGGCCTCGATGGATGGGAAAGTTCTTCAATTTCTTTGACTGGTTGCGCAAGTTTCGCCTGCCGGGGCGTCCTCGGTGGCCGCCCGGCAGACCGGTCGAACCCCGGTTCCGCTGTGGGCGGACACGGTGGCCATGGCGCTCCGCCGTCAGCCTTGTAATCATGATTACATGACTACACGCACAACGACTGCGGAGGCATGGCTGGCCGGTCGCCTCCCGGAGGAGTGGTTCACCGGCCCGGTCGAGGTCCGCCGCGACCGCGACGAGATCGTCATCGTCGGCTCCCTCCCGGAGCCGCAGCTGCCCGACGACGCCGACGAGGCCGCCCGCGAGGTCGCCGCCCGTGGCCGGACCACGTCCTTCCGCGAGGACACCCGCGACAAGCGCATCGAGATCGCCCGCGAGCTCGAGCACCTGAGCGGCAAGAAGGTCTCGTGGGGCGTGCGCGTCGGGGACCGCGAGGTGCTGTTCACGCACCTCGCCGCCCCGGTCATGACCCGGCTGCGCCAGCCGGAGCGCCAGGTCCTCGACACGCTGGTCGAGGCGGGCGTCGCTCGTTCCCGTGCGGACGCGCTGGCCTGGTGCGTCCGGCTGGTCGGCGAGCGCTCCGAGGCCTGGCTGGGCGAGCTGCGGACCGCCATGAAGCAGGTCGAGGAGGTCCGCAGCAAGGGCCCGGACGCGTGACACGGGCGGTGTGCCGCGGGGCCGGCCACGTGGCGCACCGCGGCTGCGCGTCCGCCCACGGCGAACATGAGTCGGGTCGGCTCAGAGAGGGGAACACCGTGGCATACGGCCGCGTTTGCCCCCATGTATCACCGTGCGGGTCGCTGCAGGGCGGTCCCGATCAGGCATCGGTCGCTCTGACACGTTCACCGGCGTCGTCCCGCACGGATAGCATCGAGGTGATCTCGATTAGGCAGGAGCAGAGAGATGTTTGAACGGTTCACCGACCGTGCCCGTCGGGTGGTCGTGCTTGCGCAGGAGGAAGCGCGCATGCTCAACCACAACTACATCGGCACGGAGCACATCCTGCTCGGCCTCATCCACGAGGGTGAAGGCGTCGCCTCCAAGGCTCTGGAGAGCCTCGGCATCTCGCTGGAGTCGGTCCGCGAGCAGGTCCAGGAGATCATCGGGCAGGGCCAGCAGGCGCCGTCGGGGCACATCCCGTTCACGCCGCGTGCCAAGAAGGTCCTCGAGCTGAGCCTGCGCGAGGCGCTGCAGCTCGGCCACAACTACATCGGCACCGAGCACATCCTGCTCGGCCTCATCCGCGAGGGCGAGGGCGTCGCGGCCCAGGTCCTCGTCAAGCTCGGCGCGGACCTCAACCGCGTGCGCCAGCAGGTCATCCAGCTGATCTCCGGCTACCAGGGCAAGGAGGGCGCAGGCGGCTCGTCCATGGGAGCCGGCGTGCAGCAGGAGGGCACCCCGGCGGGGTCGCTCGTCCTCGACCAGTTCGGCCGCAACCTCACCCAGGCCGCCCGCGAGGGCAAGCTCGACCCGGTCATCGGGCGCGAGAAGGAGATCGAGCGGGTCATGCAGGTGCTGTCCCGCCGCACCAAGAACAACCCCGTCCTCATCGGCGAGCCCGGCGTCGGCAAGACCGCCGTGGTCGAGGGCCTGGCCCAGGACATCGTCAAGGGCGAGGTGCCCGAGACCCTCAAGGACAAGCAGCTCTACACCCTCGACCTCGGCGCGCTCGT
>NZ_DATBMI010000058.1:0-2055 GCF_036554925.1 Pedococcus sp. | reverse complement strand
GGAGCAGCCACCGGCACCGCTCGAGCCGTTCGTCGCCAACCCGCAGACCAGCGTCTACGAGCAGTACGGCTACGCCGGCCTGACCTGGCACACCTACGACCTCGGCTGCGGCGGAGGCCTGCGCGACACCGACGCCACCCTCGACACCACGGTTGGCAACGCCTTCCTCGCGGGCGCCGTTTGGACCACCTCTGCCGCGAACGGCCTGCACAACAAGGTCAGCCGGCCGGCGCAGTACATGGCGCCGCTGGACGACGTCGTCGCCACCGTCACCCAACGGCTGCACGACTCCATCTGGAGCCCGTGGGGCGGTGCCGCCCTGCTCGGGGTCGCGGCGCTCCTGCTCTTCTACTCCACCTCCGGCCGGCTCTCTGCGGTCACCTCCGCCGCCGCCTGGGCGGTGCTCGTGCTCGCCGTCGTCGCCGGCATCGGGCAGTACCCCACCCGGGTCGCCTCCTTCTTCGACGACTCAGTCACCTCGACGATCGCCGCCGTCAACGCCAGCAGCGCGGGACTGTCGAGCCTCCCCGAGACCGCTGACCCGGCCCGTGCTCAGGGCGCCCTCCTGGTGGACCGGATCGCTTACGACGCGTGGGTGCGCGGCGAGTTCGGCTCGGGTGACAGCGCGGCAGCCCGCGAGTGGGCCCCGGCACTCTTCAAGGCCAGCGCCTTCACCTGGGCCGAAGCCGAGCAGGCCCAAAGGGACCCCGAGGCGGGCAAGCGGATCGCCGAGCGCAAGGCCGAGAGCTGGAAGTCCACCACCGCGGAGATCCAGGAGCAGGACCCAGTCGCCTACGCCTACGTCCAGGGCAAGGGCGGCGGACGGGCCGGGACCGGGCTCATGGCGTTCCTCGGCGCCCTCTTCACCGGGCTCTTCCGCCTGGTCGCCGACCTCTTCGTCTTCGCCGGCCTGGTGATGCTGCGACTGCTCGTCATGTTCTTCCCCGCCGCCGCGGTCATCGGCGTCATGGCCCCCATGTCGGGCATCGTCCGCCAGATCGCCAACATGGCCGGCGCGTCCGTGGTCAACGTCGTGGCGTTCTCCGTCGGCTCCACGATTCACACCACGGTGATCTCGGCGATCCTGTCCCGGGCCACGGACACCGGTATGGGCTTCCTCGCCCTCGTGCTCTGCGTCGTCGTGACCCTCGCGGCCTTCGTCCTCCTCCTGCCCCTGCTCAGCTTCACCCAGATCCTCGGGCAGTCCAGCCACGGCCAGCGCCTGCTCAAGCGCAGCGGCAAGCGACTGGTCGACTACGTCGTCGTCCGCAAGGGCAGCGGCGACGGGACCAAGGACGCCCAGCAGCACCAGCAACCGGCCAGTGAGCCCGAGGAACCGGCCGAGCGGGATTGGACGCCCCGTCAGGTGCGGCGGGTCAACCTGCCATCGGAGGCCTTCGGCCGGCCCAGCCCCGTCTTCACCGCGATCCCCGAGCAGGAACGCGTCCTGGCGGGCACCGTCGCCGCCCGGGCCGAGCTCGAACCTGCCCGTCACCCGAGCCCGACAACCACGGCGCGGCCCACCACGCCCGCCACCTCCCCCGGCGGCGACTCCCGGCCCGACCCCGCGCTTGACCTCGCCGGCGCCACGTCGACCGACCGTGCGGCATACCCGGTCACCACGCCGAGCCAGCCGGTGCCGGTGATCGAGGGTGTCGTCGTCGACAGCGCCCCCACCTCGGTGCGGCGGCTGGAGAACCTCGCCCCCGTGCACGACTCGCACCACGAGGTCCGCCCGGACGGCGTCGGCCCCCGCATCTACGACCCCGAGACCAAGCAGACCGTGCTCAGCGTGCAGCGGGCCGCGGAGGAGGACGGCCGGCGATGAGCGGCGAGCTGGGCCGGGTGCTGCGGTGGCCACTGTGGTCGTGGCGCAACCTCACCATCACCGCCGTGGCACTGCTCGCCCTGCTCGCCTTCGTCGGCCGCGCCACGGACGGTCGCGCCTCCTCACTGCCCGCCGCTGCCCCCTCCACCACCAGCGCCGAGACCACCGCGGCTGCTCCGCAGCCCTCGACCCCCGCCCCGACCACGACCACCCAGACCCCGCCAGCA
>NZ_DATBMI010000052.1:0-15812 GCF_036554925.1 Pedococcus sp. | reverse complement strand
GAAGTCCCGGCTGGGCAGGCAGTCGCCGTACCAGCTCGACTTCAGGGCGCCGCCACGGCCGAAGATCTCGATCATCGGCAGGTTCACCTGCTTGTCCGGCGTGGGCACGCCCACGAGCACGACCGTGCCTGCGAGGTCCCGGGCGTAGAACGCCTGCTCGTAGGTCTCGGGCCGGCCGACGGCCTCGATGACGACGTCGGCGCCGAAGCCACCAGTCGCCTCGCGGATCGCCTCGACGGGGTCGGACGTTCGGCTGTTGACGGTGTGCGTGGCACCGAAGCCCTTGGCGGCCTCGAGCTTCTGGTCGTCGATGTCGACGGCGACGATGGTCGTCGCGCCCGCGAGGTGGGCGCCCGCGATGGCCGCGTTGCCCACACCGCCACAGCCGATGACGGCGACCGAGTCACCCATCCCGACGCCTCCCGTGTTGACGGCGGCGCCGAAGCCAGCCATCACGCCGCAGCCGAGCAGGCCCACCGCGGCGGCGTCCGCCTCGGGGTCGACCTTGGTGCACTGGCCTGCCGCCACGAGCGTCTTCTCGATGAAGGCGCCCACCCCCAGCGCCGGGCTCAGCTCCGTGCCGTCGGTCAGCGTCATCCACTGCTTCGCGTTGTGCGTGGCGAAGCAGTACCACGGCTTGCCCTTCTGGCAGGCCCGGCACTGGCCGCAGACCGCGCGCCAGTTGAGGATGACGAAGTCGCCGGGCGCCACCTCCGTCACCCCCTCGCCCACCGCCTCGACGACACCGGCGGCCTCGTGCCCGAGCAGGAACGGGAACTCGTCGTTGATGCCGCCCTGCTTGTAGTGCAGGTCGGTGTGGCACACGCCGCAGGTGTGGACCGCGACGACGGCCTCACCGGGCCCCGGGTCCGGAACCACGATGTCGACCAGCTCGACCTCGGCGTCCTTGCTGCGGGCGATGACGCCCTTGACGGTCTGCGGCATGCGTTCCCTCCTGGGTTCGGCGGACGGGCCCTGCTGCCGCCACCCTACGGTCCGCCTGCCGCAGGTGGCGCGCCCGTCCTGACCCCCAGCCGGCGCACCCCAGGCCCAGGCCCGGGCTCGGGCTCGGGCAAGGGCATGGGCATGGGCAAGGGCAGCGTCCGGTACGCCCGGAACTGAGGTCCTTCGGCACTTCCGCCGACGCCGGAAGGCCCCTCAGGCTGGAAATGTGGAAGGAGGTGTAGTGATGAGACTGACATTCCGAGACCTCGTTGCCACGGTTCTGGTTGCGGCCATCGGCGTGCCCTACGTGGGCTACCTGATGAACGGCGAGATGCCGTTCATCCAGGATGCGCGCGGCATGTCCGCGGTCGGGCTGGTCCTCGGCGCCGCTGCCTTCCTGGTCCTCAGGACCGGCAACGCCCGAGACCGGGTCGGGACCCTCGAGACGGGTGCTGCGGTCGTCTCCATGATTCTCGGCTTCGCTGCCCTGGCGTTCGCCGAGACGGCGGCAGCAGAGATCCTGCTGGCCGTCTTCATGGGCTCCATCCTCGTCGTGTTCGCCTTTGAGGTGGCGGACCACGCCGGGCTGGTGCACGCGCACCCGAGCACCGCGGGCCACAGCTGAGCCAAGCAGCCCCTCGGGGCCACCACGGGCCAGTCCCCTTCGGAGACTGGCCCGCTCGCGCGTCAGTGGGTCGCGCCCCGCGAGGCGGGTGTCTCGTGCACCAGGGCTGTGGCGATCGCGGCCACCCCCTCGCCGCGGCCGGTCAGCCCGAGCCCGTCCGTGGTCGTCCCGCTCACGGAGACCGGCGCGCCGCACGCCTCCGACAGGGTGGACTGGGCTTCCTGCCGGCGGGTCCCGATCTTGGGCCGGTTGCCGACCACCTGCACGACGACGTTGCCGATCTCGAAGCCCGCGTCGCGCACGAGGCGGGCGGCCTCGGCCAGCAGCGTGACCCCGGACGCACCTGCCAGCTCGGGTCGCGAGGTGCCGAAGTGGGCGCCGAGGTCGCCGATCCCGGCAGCCGAGAACAGCGCGTCGCAGGCGGCGTGCGCAGCGACGTCCGCGTCGGAGTGGCCGTCCAGGCCCCGCTCCCCCGGCCAGAGCAGGCCGGCGACCCACAGCTCCCGGTCACTGGGCTCCGGCGCGAAGGCGTGCACGTCCACGCCGATCCCGACGCGGGGCATACCCAGGTGTGTCATGGCACCCATCCAACCATCGCCACCAGCGCAAACCCCGTGGCCGGGGCGTGGCGCGAAGGGCTAACCTCCACCCGCATGAGCGAGCCGACGCCCCTGCCCATCCCCGTCCTCACCGGCCCCACCGTCACGCTCCGCCCGCACGTCGAGGACGACCTCGGGCCTGTCGTCGAGCGCTGCAACGACCCCGAGACGGTGCGGTGGACGACGGTGCCCACCCCCTACACCGAGGAGATGGGCAGGTCCTACCTCGCGCGGATCATGGCACCCTCGCAGGAGCAGGTCTCCTGGGCCATCGAGCGCGACGGCGCCTACGCCGGCACCATCGACCTGCGGGCCTGGACCCGGGAGCCGGGCCACGCGGCCGGCAACATCGGGTTCGTCACCCACCCGGCCGCGCGCGGGCGCGGCGTGATGTCCGAGGCCGTCTCGCTGGTCCTCGCGCACGCGTTCGACCAGCTCGGCTGGGAGCTGGTCGCCTGGCAGGCCAACGTCGGCAACCACGGCAGTGCCAAGGCCGCCTGGCGGGCGGGCTTCCCCGTGCCGCTCCTGGTGCCGGCGCTGCTCGAGCACCGCGGCGTCATGACCGACGGCTGGCACTCGGTGCTGCGCAGCGACGACCCCCGCGAGCCCGCCTCCTCGTGGGACGAGGTGTATGCCGTGCTGGTGGATCACGTCCGCACCGCCCGTCGCCCCGGCTGAGCCTGCCCGGGCCGCGGCCACGCACACCCCGGCCGGCAGGGTCGGGGGCTGGTGCTACTCCTCGCGGAGGAAGAGTGCGGCGACGGCGAGGTCGTGCGGGGTCGTCACCTTCATCGCCCGCGCGTCGCCGGCGATGACCCGCACGGTGCCCCCCGCGCGCTCGACGAGCCCGGCGTCGTCGCTCGCGGAGCCCGAGCTCGCATGCGCCTGCTCGAGCGTCTCGCGGCTGAAGCCCTGAGGTGTCTGGACGGCCCGCAGCGCCGACCGGTCCGGGGTGTCGACCACCCGCCCGTCGGCGTCGACGGACTTGACCGTGTCGGCCACCGGCAGGCCGGGGACCACCGCGGGGTGGCCGGCGCGCACCTCACGCACCACGGCATCGAAGAGCTCGGGCGGGGCCAGGGCGCGGGCGGCGTCGTGGACCAGCACGACGTCGTCGCCCGGGGCCAGGGCCCGCAGCCCGGCGGCGACGGACGCGGAGCGGTCCTCGCCGCCGGCGACCACCTGCACGGCGTCCGGCCGAGCCGACGCACGGGCGATCGAGCGCGCCGGGTCGAGGTGGGTTGCCGGTGCCACGATGACCACGTG
The DNA here is from genome assembly GCF_036554925.1 of Pedococcus sp. Classification (NCBI taxonomy): domain Bacteria; kingdom Bacillati; phylum Actinomycetota; class Actinomycetes; order Micrococcales; family Intrasporangiaceae; genus Pedococcus; species Pedococcus sp. The sequence goes on along the minus strand of NZ_DATBMI010000052.1, from coordinate 12,377 downwards.
GTCGACAGCACGAACGGCGAGCACGCGGCTCAGGGCGTGCCCGAGCAGCGGCTCGCCGTCCAGTGGAACGAATGCCTTCGGCTCGGGAGCACCGAGCCGGGCGCCCTGCCCTCCTGCGACGAGGACGACAGCGACGCTCAGGAGGCGAGGACCTCGTCGAGCATGGCCTCGGCCTTGTCCTCGTTCGTCTTCTCGGCGAGAGCGAGCTCGGAGACGAGGATCTGGCGGGCCTTGGCGAGCATGCGCTTCTCGCCGGCCGAGAGGCCACGGTCCTTGTCGCGGCGCCACAGGTCGCGGACGACCTCTGCCACCTTGATGACGTCACCAGAGGCCAGCTTCTCGAGGTTGGCCTTGTACCGGCGCGACCAGTTGGTCGGCTCCTCCGTGTGCGGGGCCCGCAGCACCTCGAACACCTTGTCGAGGCCTTCCTGCCCGACGACGTCGCGGACACCCACGAGGTCGCAGTTCTCCGCAGGAACCTCGATGGTCAGGTCGCCCTGGGCTACCTTGAGCTTGAGGTAGAGCTTGTCCTCGCCCTTGATCGTGCGCGTATTGATTTCTTCGATCAATGCAGCCCCGTGGTGTGGGTACACGACCGTTTCGCCGACCTTGAAAACCATGTGCTGTTTTCCCCTTTCGCGACCTCAAGAATAACACGCCACGCCGTCAACCGGAACTTGATGGTCGCGCGTTTGCGCAGGTCAGAGGCCCTGTCGGAGGCAAATTGCCCGTAGTGCCGGTCTTGACAGACGGCGCACCCGCGTGCAACGCGCACGGGTGCGCGCCACAGGAACGGCGGCCGGTAGGGTGTCCCCGTGATGCGCCGAACCTCCTCCCCCCGCCCCGTCGCCCGCCGCCTCGCGCCCGTCGCGGCGGCCGCGGCCGCGCTGGGGCTCGCCGGGTGCCAGCTCACCTCGCCGATCCAGACCGACATCCCCTACCTGTCCGCCGACGGCGTGAACGTCGACCTCCAGGACGTGCAGATCCGTAACCTGGTCGTCATCGCGGAGGAAAAGGACGGCAAGGGCACCATCTCCGGCGCCGTCGTCAACCGTGGCTCCCAGCCCGTGACCATCACCTTTGCCGGCGAGGGTGGGTCCACCGCGACCTTCTCCGTCCCGGCGTACGGCCAGGAGCAGATCTCGAAGGACTCCCCGGTCTCGCTGTCGACCGTGGCGGCCGAGCCCGGCGGGATCGCCACCCTCCAGGTGGGCACCAGCCCCTCCGGGGGGAACATCGTCAAGGTCCCCGTGCTGCTGCCCGACGGCTACTACGAGACGCTGGCGCCCTGAGCGCACCCACCGCGCCCGCACGCACAGGTGAGCCCCCGCCAGACTGGCGGGGGCTCACCCCTGTTCCGGGGGGTGGGACCTGCCAGGCCCCACCCGGTGGCGGTGCGGGTCAGTCCGCCTCGAACTTGTAGCCCAGGCCCCGGACGGTGACGATGTGCCGCGGCGCGGCGGGGTCGGGCTCGATCTTGGCGCGCAACCGCTTGACGTGGACGTCGAGGGTCTTGGTGTCGCCGACGTAGTCGCTCCCCCACACCCGGTCGATGAGCTGCATCCGGGTGAGCACCCGGCCGGTGTTGCGCAGCAGGATCTCGAGGAGCTCGAACTCCTTCAGCGGCAGCGAGGCCTGGCTGCCGTTGACGGTGACCACGTGCCGCTCGACGTCCATGCGGACCGGCCCCGCCTCGAGGGTCGCCGGGAGCAGGTCCTCCGGCTCGGCGCCCCGGCGCAGGACGGCCTTGATGCGGGCGAGCAGCTCGCGGGAGGAGTAGGGCTTCGTCACGTAGTCGTCCGCGCCGATCTCGAGGCCCACGACCTTGTCGATCTCGCTGTCCTTCGCGGTCAGCATGATCACCGGCACGTGCGAGCGCTGCCGGAGCGCTCGGCACACGTCGGTTCCGCTGAGGCCCGGGAGCATCAGGTCGAGCAGGACGAGGTCGGCCCCGGCCCGGTCGAACTCCTCGAGGGCGGCTGGCCCGGTCTCGGCGACTGCGACCTCGTACCCCTCCTTGCGCAGCAGGTAGGACAGTGGGTCGGAGTACGAGACCTCGTCCTCGACCACCAGGATCCGCGTCATTCGTGGCCCTCTCGTTGTGTGCTGGGGTCTGCGGTGTTGTCGCCGGAGCGGTCGGCGGCGGCGGGCAGCCGGATGGTGAAGGTCGACCCGCGGCCCTCCTCGCTCCAGACGCTGACGTCGCCGCCGTGGTTGGAGCAGATGTGCTTGACGATGGCCAGCCCGAGCCCGGTGCCACCGGTCGCCCGCGACCGCGCGGCGTCGACCCGGTAGAAGCGCTCGAAGATGCGCGACTGCTCGCTCTCGGGGATGCCGTGGCCCTGGTCGGAGACGGTGATCTCGATGATGTCGTCGACCCGCCGGCCTCCCACGGCCACCTTGGTGCCGGGGTCGGAGTAGGCAATCGCGTTGCCCACCAGGTTGCGCACGGCGGTCACGAGGAGGTCCTCGTCACCGAACACCTTGAGGTCGGGCTCGCAGGCCGCCGCCAGGTCGATCTGCTTGGCCTCGGCGCCCAGCCGGGTGTGGTCCAGGGCCTCGTTGATCAGGGTGCCCACGTCGACGAGCTGCGGCTCGTGCAGGCCGTCGGCGACCTGGAGCCGGGAGAGGTCCACGATCTCCTTGACCAGCTGGCTCAGCCGCGCCGCCTCCACCTGCATCCGCCGGGCGAACCGCTCGACGGCCTCCGGGTCCTCGCGGGCGTCGAGCACCGCCTCGGCGAGGAGGGCGAGGCCACCGACCGGGGTCTTGAGCTCGTGGCTGACGTTCGCCACGAAGTCACGGCGGACCTCCTCGACGCGCCGGACCTGCGTGATGTCGTCGAGGAGCAGCAGCACGTGGCTGATTCCGAGCGGGGCGACCCGCGCGTGCATGAGGACCCGGCCGCGGCCCACCGGACCACGCGAGAGCTCGAGCTGCGCCTCGCGGATGACGCCGTCGCGGCGCACCTGCCGGGCGAGGTGACGCAGCTCCGCGTGGACGAGCTCGCGGCCGCGGACCAGGCCGTAGGAGGCAGCTGCCGGGGAGGTGTTGACGACCGCGTCGGCCGAGTCGACCACGATGCCGCTCGAGCGCAGCACGTGCAGCACGTCCCCGACCCCCGCCGGCAGGGGCGGAGGCGCCGGAGGCTCGGGTACCGTGGTCTGCTGGCGCTCGGAGTAGCGCACGGCGATCACAGCGAACGCACCGATCACGAGTCCGGCCAGTCCGGACAGCAGGGCGGCGGTCGCGACATCCACGACACTCAATGTACGCATGCTGGCCACGTGGTCTGACCGCGTGCCACTGTCGCCCGCCGGCCGATTCCCATATGTTCACCCCAGAGCCCCCAAGCGTTCACGGCAGGGTGGGACTCTCACGACGCACCCACGAGAGCTAGGACTGGACACCCACACATGCGCGACGCGTTCCACGAGGACCTCGACAAGATCTCCGACCAGCTGGTGGAGATGACCCACCTGGCGGGTTCGGCGATGGCGCGGGCCACGACGGCCCTGCTCGACGCCGACATCAACCTGGCCGAGTCCGTCATCGAGGCCGACAAGCACCTCGACGACCTCCGCGAGGAGCTCGACGCCATGTCGGTCGACCTGCTCGCCCGACAGCAGCCGGTGGCCACCGACCTGCGGATGGTCGTCACGGCCATGCGGATGAGCGCCGACCTCGAGCGCATGGGCGACCTCGCCCGCCACGTCGCCAAGGTCGCGCGGCTTCGCTTCCCCGAGTCGGCCGTGCCCGCCGACATCCGCGCCACCATCCTGCAGATGGGCCAGGTCGCCGAGCGCATCGTCGCCAAGGCCGGCCAGGTCATCGCCAGCAAGGACGTCGAGGCCGCCAAGACCCTCGAGCGCGACGACGACGCCATGGACGACCTGCACCGCCAGCTGTTCGGCAAGCTGGTCGACGGCACTTGGCAGCACGGCACCGAGGCCGCCGTCGACATCACCCTGGTCGGCCGCTACTACGAGCGCTTCGCCGACCACGCCGTCTCCGTCGCCCACCGCGTCGTCTACCTCGTGACCGGCGAGTGGGACCTCGAGGCTCGCGACCACGAGGAGGACGAGGACTCGCGGCCGCCCGCCTGAGCCCCCTCCCAGCACGACACAGGCCCGGTATGCCGCCCACGCGGCATACCGGGCCTGGTGCGTCAGTGTGCGGTCACCTCAGCGCTGGCCCTGGGCGGCCACCGCGGCGGCGGCCTCGGCGGCCGCCTCCGGGTCGAGGTACTCCCCCGGCTTCGTGGGCATGAAGTCCTCGCCGAGGGTGTAGACCAGCGGCTGCCCGGTCGGGATGTTCAGCGCGGCGATGTCCTCGTCGCTGATGCCGTCGAGGTGCTTGACCAGACCACGCAGGCTGTTGCCGTGGGCGACGACCAGCACCGTCTGGCCGGTCCGCAGGTCGTCCTGCAGGGGGCCCTCCCAGTAGGGCATGAACCGCGCGATGACGTCCTTGAGGCACTCGGTGCGGGGCACGTCGATCCCGGCGTAGCGCGGGTCGGCGGACTGGTCGTACTCGCTGCCCGGCTCGATGGGCGGCGGCGGGGTGTCGAAGGAGCGGCGCCACAGCATGAACTGCTCGTCGCCGTACTTCTCGCGGGTGGCCGCCTTGTCGAGACCCTGCAGCGCGCCGTAGTGCCGCTCGTTGAGGCGCCAGTGGCGGCGGACGGGGATCCAGTGCCGGTCGCAGGCGTCGAGGGCGAGGTTCGCGGTGTTGATCGCGCGGCGCAGCACGCTGGTGTGGACGATGTCGGGCAGGACGCCCTTCTCCCTGAGCAGCTCGCCTCCGTGCACCGCCTCGGCGCGCCCCTGGTCGTTGAGGTCGACGTCGACCCAGCCGGTGAAGAGGTTCCTGGCGTTCCAGTCGGAGTGCCCGTGGCGCAGCAGGACAAGGGTGTGTTCCGTCATGGCGCCAGACTAGTGGGGGTCACTCCTGCTCCAGCAGGTGCCGGAACGCGTCGAGGTTGCGCGTGGACTCGCCGCGGGAGACGCGCCAGGCCCACTCCTTCTTCATCGACGAGAGGAAGCCGATGGCCAGCAGCTCGTTGAAGGGGTCGTCCGCCGCCTGCAGCACGACTCCGAGGAGCTGGTCGAGGTATGCCGCGTCGACGGCCGCCGCGGGCACGCGGCCGGTGACGTAGACGTCCCCGGAGGAGTCGATCGCGTACGCGAGGCCGGGCAGGCGGAGGTTCTTGCGCAGCAGGGTGCGGTAGAACTCCTCGTGGTTCTCGTCCGGGTTGCGGATGACGAACGCCGAGACCGACAGGGTGGAGTCGGTGGCGACCAGGGAGGCGACCGTCTTGAGCTTGCGCTCCCCCGGGAGGGTCACGACGTACTCGCCCTCGCGGGCACCCTGCTCCCACGGGATGCCGGACTCCGCCAGGTAGGCCTCGACCACCGCGCCGAGGCCCTCGCCGCTGCTCACGGGACCACCGCCGAGGGGATGCCGTCGAGCGTCGCCGACTCGCCGATGGGCGAGAGGGTCCTGGCCCGGCAAGCCTCGAGGTAGACCTCGAGCAGCTGCTCGGCGGTGCGGTCCCAGCCGAACTGCGCCGCGTGCTCGACCGCCCGGCGGGAGAGCTCCTCGCGACGGGCCTGGTCGAGCAGGAGCGCCTCGAGGTGCTCGGACCACACGCGCGGGTCGTGGCCGTCGACGAGGACGCCGGCGTCCCCGACCGCCGTCGGCAGGCCGCCGACGTTCGCCGCCACGACCGGGGTGCCACAGGCCTGCGCCTCGACCGCCACCAGCCCGAAAGACTCGCTGTGCGAGGGCACTGCCACCAGGTCGGCGGCCTGGTACCACCGCGCGAGCTCCTGGCGGGCCACCGGTGGGGCGAAGCGCACCGAGGCGCTGACCCCGAGCCTGGCGGCGAGCTCCTCGAGGCCGTGCGGGTGCGCCAGTCCGGAGCCGCTCGGGCCGCCCAGGACGGCGACGACGAGCTCCCCCGCCCAGTCGGGGTGCCGGGCCAGCAGCTCGGCGGCGGCGGAGACGAGCACCTCGGGCGCCTTCAGCGGCTGGATCCGGCCGACGAACAGCAGCACCTTGGCGTCGAGCGGCAGGCCGACCCGCGCCCGGGCCGCGCGTCGGTCGCCGGGGGTGAACAGCGAGAGGTCGACGCCCGGCGGCACGACCACGACCTTCCCGGGGTCCGCGTCATACAGGCCGACGAGCTCCTCGGCCTCCTTGGCGGTGTTGGCGATGAGCCGGTCGGCGGCCTCGACGACCTGCACCTCGCCGATCTCCCGGCCGGGTGGCTCCGGCGAGTCACCGTCGGCGAGGTGGGCGTTCTTGACCCGCGCCATGGTGTGCATGGTGTGGACGAGCGGGACCTGCCAGCGATCGTGGGCGAGCCAGCCCACCTGCCCGGAGAGCCAGTAGTGGGAGTGGACGAGGTCGTAGTGGCCCTCCGGGGCGTGCGCAGCAGTGCGCATCACCCCGGCCGCGAAGGCGCAGAGCTGGCCGGGGAGGTCGTCCTTGCCCAGGCCCTCGTACGGCCCGGCCGTGACGTGCCGCACGAGCACACCGGGGGCCAGCTCGACGACCGGATCCAGCTCGGCGGTCGTGGTGCGCGTGAAGACCTCCACCTCGACCCCCCGCTCGGCGAGCTGGCGGGCCGTCTCCACGACGTAGACGTTGAGGCCGCCGGCATCCCCGGTCCCGGGCTGCTCGAGCGGCGAGGTGTGCACGCTCAGCATCGCGACCCGCCGGGGGCCGTCGCAGGTGGCCATGGCCTCGAGTCTGCCACGCGCGGCCGGGCTCAACGCGGTCGGGGATCCGGCCTGGCGGTGACGCTGAGGACGACCGACTCGGACCACACGTGCACGTCGTTGCGGCCGGCGGCGCGCAGGTCCACGGCCCGCGCCACCCCCGCCGGGCCGACGGCCACGTCCGTCCCGAGCACGGTGGTGAAGGCCGGGTCGGCGCGGCCGGTGTCGGGTGCGAGCCAGTAGGCGTGGCGGCGCAGGTTCCGGAACGGCAGGGCCGGGGGGATCCCGGTCGTGGCCGGCTCGTGGTCGAGGTGCACGACGAGCGCGCTGGCGCGGGGGACGCTCACACCGATCCGTACGACGGGTCCGGCGAGCTCGATCCGCATCTCCAGGGGCAGGGACTGCTCGCCGTCGAAGACCTCCCCCGTGTACGTGGCTCGTCCGGGGAGGAAGGTCAGCGAGGTGATCCGGACGTGGTCGTACTGGCGCTCCACGCGCTCGGTCGCCTCCGCACCCTCGCCCTCCAGGCTCCCGACGACCGCGGAGACGAGGGAGCCGCGGTTCACGGACTCGACCAGGATGTCGTCCTCGTGGCTGACCCGCAGGCCGGACTCGTACAGCGCCGCGGTCACCCCGCCCCCGAGCGTCGCCACACCTCGCGCGTCCGGGTCCACCACCAGCATTCCCGGCCCGACGTCGGCGATCCGGCCGTCGCGTCCGAGCCAGTCCGGGACCCACGCGCTGAGGCCGAGGAGCGCGAGGGCGCAGACCGAGGCCACCAGCGCGACCATGCTCTTGCTGACGTCGCGGGGGGTGACGTCGCGCCGCCGGCCTCTCACGGCCTCCACCCTACGGCCGGACACGCTGCCGCGAGGGCAGGGCCCGTACCCTGCTCGGGTGGCGACGCGCAGGCCGGTGGGCACCATCACCCGCGGCACCACCAACCCCAACCGGCTGCGCCGGGTCGACCGCTGGCTGGCCGGCCCCCAGGCCTGGCGGCTGCGGCGGCCGAGCGAGCCGCCGGTGGTCGTCGACCTCGGCTACGGCGCCTCCCCCGTGACGGCCGTCGAGCTGCACGACCGGCTGCGCCGGGTGCGACCGGACGTGCGCGTCGTCGGCGTGGAGATCGACCCCGAGAGGGTCGCGGCAGGTCGGCTCCTCGAGCGGCCCGGGCTCTCGTTCCGGCGCGGCGGCTTCGAGGTCCCCCTGGAGCGCGGCGCGCGCCCCACCGTCGTGCGTGCGTTCAACGTGCTCCGGCAGTACGACGAGGACGAGGTCGCGGGCGCCTGGTCCACCGTCCGGGAGCGCCTCGCCCCGGACGGCCTGCTGGTCGACGGGACCTGCGACGAGCTGGGCCGGCGCAGCGCCTGGGTCGCGGTGGACCACTCCGGGCCGGTGTCCCTGACCCTGTCCTGGCGGCTGCGCGGCCTCGACACCCCCTCCGGGGTCGCCGAGCGGCTGCCGAAGTCGCTGATCCACCGCAACGTGGAGGGTGAGGCGGTGCACGCCTACCTCGCCGCGCTGGACCGGGCCTGGCTGCTCGCGGCCCACCACGGGTCCTTCGGGGTGCGCCAGCGCTTCCTCGCCGCGGTGTCGACGCTGCGCGACGAGGGCTGGCCGCTGCTCGACGGCCCGGGGCGATGGCGCCTCGGTGAGGTGACCGTCGACTGGGCCGCGGTCGCGCCACGGGGATGAAGCCCCGGCGCACCGGCAGGGACCAGTCGGTCCCCGCCACACCGGCAGGGCTCAGCGGGCGTAGTCGTCCTCGAGGCGGACGATGTCGGCCTCGTCGAAGTCACCGAAGGCCACCTCGAGGAGCCGGCCGGGCTGATCACCCTTGTTGGCCATCCGGTGCACCGTCCTCGTCGGCACCCACACCGTCTCGCCGGGCTCGGCACTCCAGGTCCGCTCGCCCACGGTCACCTCGATCGGCCCGTCCAGGACCTGCCACATCTCGCCGCGGTGGTCGTGGGTCTGCAGGGAGAGACGGTGGCCGGGCTCGACCGTGATGATCTTGACCGTCACCTGCTCGTTCGAGACGAACTGCTGGAACTGCCCCCACGGACGCTCGACGACGAAGATCTCCTCGCGCGGGTCCTGACGATCAGACATGGGTCCCCTTGGTAGCCGGTGGCACAACGGGGACCGATTCTGCCCGATGTCGGGGGCAGCGCGTCACCACGGGCCGTACGGACCCTGCGCCGAGCCGCGGCCGGACACCTGGCGCAGGGCCGGTCGCACGTCGGCGAGGTAGATCCCGGCACCCACGACGGCGAGGATCCCCAGCAGGTTCAGCGGGCTGAACACGAAGACGAAGCCGACCAGGGCGCTGATGCCGGTGACGATGCTCCAGAACTGCTTGGTGCGCTTGCCCGCAGCCACGTAGGCGTCCGGCCGGTGCCGGATGGCGTCGACGAACGCGAAGACCTCGAGCGCGAGCGCTGCGAGGCCGAGCAGGAGCGTCACGAGGTTCTGCGCCGAGCCGATCATGTTCATGGCGCAAGCCTACGGTCTGGAGGGCCCCTCAGACGTCCACGACAAGGGTGACGGGCCCGTCGTTCACGAGGCTGACCTCCATCATCGCCCCGAAGCGGCCCGTGGCCACCTCCACGCCACGCCCGCGCAGGTCCTCGACGACCGCCTCCACCACCGGCTCGGCCACGCTGCCGGGGGCGGCGCCGTTCCACGAGGGGCGGCGACCCTTCCTGGTGTCGGCGTAGAGGGTGAACTGGCTGACCACGAGCACCGGGGCGCCCTCGTCGAGCACGGAGCGCTCGTCGCGGAGGATGCGCAGCTCGCTGATCTTGCGCGCCATGGCCGCCACCTGCTCCGGCCCGTCGTCGTGGGTGACCCCCACGAGGGCCAGCAGGCCCGGTCGGTCGATGGCTCCGACGGTCTCACCGTCGACGAGCACCGCGGCTCGGGTCACGCGCTGGAGGACGGCCCGCACGGCTCAGATCCCGACCGCGACGACGGCCCCCACCGGCTCGCCGTGGCCGAGCACGGGGGCGTTCTCGAGCTCGGCCAGCGCGTCCGACTCCACGCCGAGGCGGCGCAGGGCGGCGGCGACGATCACCGGTCGGGCCCGCTGCCCGCCGTCGGCGACCTTCAGGGCGATGCCGCGACCGTCGGCCAGCCCCACGGCGTACACGGCCTCGGCGCCGTCCTTGGCGATCAGGCCGGGGGTGCCGCGCACCAGCGCGGTGACGTCGCGCCGGGTGCCCCCGAGGTATGCCGGGTGGGTGCGGATGGCGTCCGCGACGGCCCGCTCGTGCGTGCCGTCCTCCGCGGACGCGAGGCGGCCGAACGCGCGGGCGAGACCGGTGAGGCTGATCGCCATCACGGGGGCCCCGCACCCGTCGACCGCGGTTGCCGCGACCGGCTCGCCCGCGAGCTCCTCCAGCGTGGCGGCCATCGCCTGCTGCAGGGGGTGGTCGGAGCTGCGGTAGGTGACGGTGTCCCAGCCGTTGAGGACACAGGTGGCCAGCATGGCGGCGTGCTTGCCGGAGCAGTTCTGCGCGATCGACGACTTCTCACGTCGCTCGCGGCGCCAGTGGTCCTGCTCCAGGGCGTCGTAGGGCCAGTCCGGGGTGTTCTGCAGGGCGGCCTCGGTGAGACCGGCGCCGGCGAGGATGCGGCGCACGCCGTCGAGGTGGAAGTCCTCCCCCGAGTGGCTCGAGCAGGCCAGGGCCAGCAGCTCGGGCTCGAGGCGCAGGCCGTTGCGGACCATGGCGAGGGCCTGCAGCGGCTTGTTCGAGGAGCGCGGGAAGACCGGCCCGGTCGCGCTGCCGAGGGCGATCTCGGGGGTGCCGTCGGCCGCGAGGGCCACGAGGCTCCCGTGGTGGACGGACTCGACGAAGCCGCCGCGGACGACATGGGCGAGCACGGGGGCGTCGAGCAGGGCGCCGGAGGGGGCCGCGCCGGCGGCGCCCCGGTCGGCAACGGCGGCGTCGGCGGCGTGTGCGGAGGTCACGCCGTCACCCTAGCCATCGGCCGGCCGCCCGGACACGGCGAGGGCCCGGCGCCGCGTGGAGGGATGCGGCACCGGGCCCTCGCCTGCCCGTGTCGGGCAGAGGGGTGCGTCAGGAGGTCAGTCGCCGACCTTCTCCGCAGCGGCCGAGGCGGCCTTCTTCGAGGCGGCGGCCGTCTTGCGTGCACCCGTGGCAGCGCGCTTGGTCGACGCGGACGCGGTGGCGGCGCGCTTCTTGGTGGTCGTCGCGGTGCGCTTGGCGGCGCTGCGGGTGGTGGCGGTCGACTTCTTCGCCGTGGTGGCAGCGCCCTTGGCCTCGTCGGCGACGGAGGCGGCAACGGTCTCGGCCACCTCGGCGGCGTCGCGGCGGCCGGTCGTGAGGGTGGCCTTCGCGGAGCGCTCGATGTCGACCGCAGCCTTGCGGACGGTCGTGACGGCGCCCTTGCCGAGGGCGACGGTGGTCTCGGCCTGCGCGACGAGGTCCTGGGTCGCCTTCTGGTTGCGCACCCGCTTGACGAGCTTCTCGCCGCGGGTAGCGAACTCGCCGTACGACTCGGCGGCCCTTCCGGCGATCTCCAGGCCGCGGTTCAGGGCGAGCGCCGGCACCTGCTGGGCCTGCTCGGTGGCCTCGGTGGCGCGCTGGAGGGCCTTGGCCTGGAGCTTCTCAACCGAGATCTCCACGCGGGCAGCCTCGGCGCGGGCGCGGGCCTCACGCACCTTCTCGAACGCCAGGTCTGCGGCGCCTACGGCGGCGAACACCGGGGTGGTGTCGGTGACGGTCTTCTTGATGTCGGCCACGAAAGCCATGGTGGTCTCCTTCATCTCTTCGGGGTGCTGGTCTTGGGGGCCCTGCGCCGGGTGGCGCTGGGCCGGGTGCTGGCGTCGGGGGTGGTCGTCCCGCTCACGAACGAGTCGTAGACGTCGAGGAGTGCGGCCTTCTGCCTCTGGCTGAGGAGCGGGTCGGCGGTGATGACCGCGCGGGTGTCCGCGGGCTCGGGAGCGTTCTCCGGGCGCTCGTCGAGGATCCCCGCCCGGACGTAGAGCGACTCCGCCGAGACCTGCAGGCCCTTGGCGAGCTGCTGGAGGATCTCGGCGCTGGGCTTCTTCAGCCCGCGCTCGATCTGCGACAGGTAGGGGTTGGAGACCCCGGCCAGCTCGGACAGCTGGCGCAGGGACAGCCGGGCCGACTGGCGCTGCTCGCGCAGGTAGTCGCCCAGGCTGTCGCCCCCGAGGGGGCCGAGCGGGATCCGGCTCATGCCTCCATAGTGCTTGCCCCAGTTAGCAGAACGCAAACTCTAGACAGCGTGAGGCGAGTCACACGGCGAACCCGGCGGCACCGCGCCGGGCACTCAGGACGACCGGCGGCGGTCCTTGACCCCGAGCAGGGCGCGGGCCTCGTCGGTCGACATCGCCGGCCGCTGCATCACCCCGGCCAGGTGCGCCGCCCGCTCCACGAGCTCCCGGTTGTGCCCCACCGGCACCCCGCGGGCGAAGACGACGTTGTCCTCCATCCCGACCCGCAGGTGGCCACCCCCGGCAAGTGCTGCGGCCATGATCGGCAGGTGGGCGCGGCCGATGCCGGTGGCGGACCAGCTCGTCACCTCCGGCGGCAGCATCTGGACGCCCGCGAGCAGCGCCGCCGGCGTCCCCGGCATACCGCCCGGGACGTTGGTCACGAAGTC